>CAJOQB010000225.1 GCA_905236405.1 uncultured Bacteroidales bacterium | reverse complement strand
ATCACCAACGGCAACTCAGTCATCACAGCCAGACCCAGGGCCTCGCTCTTCAGCGAGAAACCAGGACCCGAAGTGGTGGTGCAAGCCAGCGAACCGGCAAAGGAAGCACCAATGGCGGAGCAGATACCGGCGATTTCGTCCTCGGCTTGGAACACACGTGCACCGAGCGATTTGTGCTTGGCCAGTTCCACCATGATGTCGGTGGCAGGGGTGATGGGATAGCTGCCGAGGAAGAGACGGCGTCCGCTACGCTCGCTGGCAGCGAGGAGACCCCATGCGGTGGCGATGTTACCGGTGATATTGCGATAACGGCCTTTGGGCATCTGGGCTTGAGCCACCTCCACAATCTTGCTGTGGATAAGCTCCAGCTTGTCGGCATATTCATATCCCTCGGAGAGGACAGCCTTGTTCAGCTTGATGACGTCAGGTTTCTTGGCAAATTTGCGGTCAAGATAGGCAAACGTCTTTTCGAGGGTCTTGCTTGTCAGATAGAAGATCATACCAAGAGCGAACATGTTGCGGCACTTGTCGGTGGTCTTCTTGTCGGCACCCTGTGCCACACCTATCTTGGTGGTGAGCGACGAGATGGGGACGCGGACGATGGTGTAGGCACGCTCCAGTTCGTCGTTGAAAGGATTCTCTTTGTATCCTGCCTTCTCGATGGCCTCGTCGGTAAAGGTGTCGATGTCGACAATCACCGTGGCGCCTTTCTTGGCCCACCGCAGCTGCGACTTGAACGAGGCGGGGTTCATGGCAACCAGTATGTCGCACTTGTCGCCCGAGCTGTATATATGCGAACCCACATGCACCTGATAGCCGCTGACACCGGAGATGGTGTTGTGCGGAGAGCGTATTTCAGGAGGATAGTCGGGGAAAGTGGCGATATCGTTGCCCGTGAGAGCACTGGCATCGGAGAACAGAGTGCCTGAAAGTTGCATACCGTCTCCAGAATCTCCAGCAAACCGGATAACAATGTCATCCTTGTTAACAATATGATCTTGTGACATTTTAATTGTTTTTTTTATGTTATTTACAGACGATTTCAAAGTGCAAAAATACACAATTATTTATGTATTGCAATAAGTTTATCGTTGGGTGACCGATTTGATACCCTCGGCGGTGGACGCCACCTCGAAACAGCGGTATTCCAACTGCCCCTCACATTGCAACTGCATGACTATATATATGGTATATACTCGCTCGGTGGGGATGCGGCACACGGTGCCGTCCTCGGTGACGGTGGAGAGGTCCACCTCGGGACCCACCATCTTCTGCATGAAATGAATCCAATGGAACCGCATGATGTCGTTGATGCCGGAGAAACGGTAGGAGTACTGGCTGTTGAGGATGTCGGCGTCGACCCTTACACGCTTGCGGTAGAAGAGTATCTGCTCGTCGAGCATGGGGTTGGCGTTCTCCACAGGGTTGCGTCGACGACTTTTCATCACTTGTGCAGGCACCTTGTTTTCGTCCACGAAGTCGACACTCTCTTTTATCCATCCGGCAGGTGTCTCCTTGATTTTGACCACCGACTTGCTGTCGAAATAGCGGTTACGCAACTGGTTGGCAAAAAGCACACGCAACCACTCCTTCATACGATCCTTGAAGCCGTAGGCAATGACCAAAGCAGCGAAAAGGAGGGCGGGATAACCGGCCCAATAGCGTTGGAACGGGAGGGCTATCAGGGTGGAGAGAATCATCGCCAACCCAGCGGCGACACCAAACCAGAACTGCTCCACTTTGCGTCCGTCCTTGTGGGTATCCACCTTGAGGTAGAGGGCTCCCTCGACAAATTTTTTCAGCATCGAATGCCTGTCCACCAACTGTTGGTTACGCTCGTCGGCCTCGGGGCCGCCGTCTGTCTCGACATGAAGATAGCCCTTGTCGAAATCGTTTTTCCGCAACTGCTTTGCCAACCGCACAAGCGGCTCGCGAACGTTATAGGAGAGTTGTTGCTGCTCGAAGTATTCCGCCATTCGTGCCGTGTGGATTTCGAGGATGTTGTCCATAAACTCGTCGGCATAGGTGTAGGGAGGCAACTGGCTTTCGGGGATGCTTCTGCGTAGCTCCGCGAAATGCGACAAAGCCGACTGGCTGTCTTCTGCATAGTGCTGCAGCTGTTGGGACAGAAGCGACATATTGTCGGGATATTCGGCAAAAGAAGAGATAATGGCGTTGGCCTCGTCGCGGACGGCGCTCTTGAAGATGGCGGCAAACAACTTGAGTTGAAAGCGGTATTCAGCCTCTTCCTCCTTGCTTATCGGCTCTGTGAGGTGCGCCACCGCGTCACGCAGTTTGACATAGGGGTCGGCATCGTATCGAGCCAAATCGCGAAGCGAGAAGTCGGGGGTGATGAGCCTTACGTTCGACTTGATGTCGCGATGGAACTGCGTCTTGTCGTAGGTGCTGCCGTTGATGTCGAGGCTGTTGGGGAAGAACATCCAGGTGTTGATGGCAAAGTCGGAGAGCGGCACCTCTTCGTCGTTCTTGTCACGAGAGGTGAACCACACCTTGAACTCTATGCTGAAACGGTCGTGGATTTTGTAGGTGATGCCTATCATGGGACTACCTTTTATTGAAAGACCCTCCGCCACAGACGAGCAGAGGGTCTTCAACTACATGAAAAGAATTATAATTATTCATTAGAGTTGGGGGCCAGCCACCACGAGGGCCTTGCCGGCTTCGTTGAAGGTGAACTTGGTGAAGTTCTTGATGAACCTGCTGGCCAAGTCGCGTGCCTTCTCCTCCCACTGAGCGGGGTCTGCATAGGTGTCGCGAGGATCGAGAATCTCGGTGGCGACGCCAGGCAGCTGGGTGGGTACCTCGAAGTCGAAATAGGGAATCTTCTTGGTGGGAGCCTTGTCGATGGAGCCATCGAGGATAGCGTCGATGATACCGCGGGTGTCCTTGATGGAAATACGTTTGCCGGTGCCGTTCCATCCGGTGTTGACCAGATAGGCACGAGCGCCGCTCTTCTCCATGCGTTTCACCAGTTCCTCAGCATACTTGGTGGGATGCAGCTCGAGGAAAGCCTGGCCGAAGCAAGCGCTGAAGGTGGGCGTGGGTTCGGTGATGCCACGTTCGGTACCAGCCAACTTGGCGGTGAAACCGCTCAGGAAGTAGTACTTGCACTGGTCGGGGGTGAGGATGCTGACGGGAGGCAGCACACCGAAGGCGTCGGCGCTGAGGAAGATGACATTCTCGGCAGCAGGGCCAGCGCTCTTGCCATAGATGGGATGGACAATCTTCTCGATATGGTCGATAGGATAGCTCAAGCGAGTGTTCTCGGTGACGCTCTTGTCCTTGAAGTCAATCTTGCCGTTGGCATCGACGGTGACGTTCTCTAACAGCGAGTTGCGTTTGATGGCGTTGTAGATGTCGGGTTCGCTCTCCTTGTCGAGGTTGATGACTTTGGCATAGCAGCCGCCCTCGAGGTTGAAGACGCCCTCGTCGTCCCAACCATGCTCGTCGTCGCCAATAAGCAGACGTTTGGGGTCGGTGGAGAGGGTGGTCTTGCCGGTACCGCTGAGGCCGAAGAAGATGGCGGTGTTCTTGCCCTGCATGTCGGTGTTGGCGGAGCAATGCATGGAGGCAATACCCTGCAGCGGCAGGTAGTAGTTCATCATGCTGAACATACCTTTCTTCATCTCGCCGCCATACCAGGTGTTGAGGATTACCTGTTCGCGGCTGCTGACGTTGAAGGCCACGCAGGTGTCGCTGT
>CAJOQB010000224.1 GCA_905236405.1 uncultured Bacteroidales bacterium | reverse complement strand
TGTCGATGGCACCCGAGCAAATCAGGTTGTCGGCAATCTCGAGGGCTTGCTCGCCGTTGTCGGGTTGCGACACCAACAGGCTGTCGATGTCGACGCCCAACTTCTGTGAGTAGATGGGGTCGAAAGCATGTTCGGCATCGATGAAAGCGGCGATACCGCCTTGTTTCTGGGCTTCAGCGATGGCGTGGATAGCCAAGGTGGTCTTGCCCGACGACTCGGGACCGTAGATTTCGATGATACGACCTTTGGGGAAACCTCCAACGCCCAAGGCGTTGTCCAGTCCGATGGAACCTGTGGGGATGACATCGATGTTCTCCGAAGGACGTTCGTTCATCATCATAACCGACCCTTTGCCATAGTTTTTCTCAATCTTGTCGAGTGTACTCTGCAGAATCTTCAGTTTCTCAGCACGGTCGTTGCTGTTGTTGCTTACTTCTTTAGCCATAATTCTCAGTATTTTATATATTGTTTATTTGTTTGTCTTCCTTTTATTACATTCGGGCAAATGTACAAATAATTTCCGAATAACACAGACGAAAATTATTTCTCTCTTTGGAGATATCAAAAAAAGGTGTACCTTTGCATCATAAATAATTTAAGAAATATCGTATGGAAATACTGTCTAACAGAATTTTAAGCATGGGCGAGAGCGAGACACTCGCCATGACCCAGAAAGCACGCGAACTGAAAGCTCAGGGCAAGGACATCATAAGCCTTTCTATCGGCGAACCCGACTTCGACACCCCCGACGAGGCCAAGGAAGCCGCCAAGAAGGCCATCGACGAGAACTTCACCCACTATCCTCCCGTTCCTGGTTATCCCGACCTGCGTGAGGCTGTCTGCAATAAGTTCAAACGCGACAACAATCTCGAGTTCAAACCCGAGCAAATCATTGTCTCCACGGGTGCCAAGCAAAGCATCTTCCAGTTGGTTCAGTGCCTTGTCAATCCTGGCGACGAGGTCATCATCCCTACTCCCTACTGGGTTTCCTACCGCGAGGTGGTTCGCTACTCGGGTGGTGTCTGCAAGTTTATCCAGACACGCATCGAGGACAAATTCAAGATTACCCCCGCACAACTCGAGGCTGCCATCACCCCCAAGACCAAGCTCCTTATGTTCAGCACTCCCAGCAACCCCACGGGTATGCTCTACAGCAAAGAGGAACTCGAAGGATTGGCTCGCGTGTTGGAACGCAATCCTCATGTCTATGTGATGGCCGACGAAATCTACGAGCACATCAACTTTGTGGGTCGTCACGAGAGCATCGCCCAGTTCGAGAGTGTCCGCGACCGTGTCATCACCGTCAACGGTGTGGCCAAGGGCTTCGCCATGACAGGTTGGCGTATTGGTTTCATCGCCGCTCCGCTGCCTATCGCCAAAGCCTGCAACAAGTTGCAGGGTCAGCTCACCTCGGCCACCTGCTCCATTGCCCAAAAGGCTACCGTTGCAGCCATGATGATGGATCCCAAGACAAACAAGTATATCGCCGAGATGCGTGAAACCTTCCGCAAACGTCGCGATATGGTGTACAAGATGCTCTGCGACATTCCCGACATCAAGGTCTGTATGCCCGAGGGTGCCTTCTATTTCTTCCCCGAAGTGTCGGCATACTATGGCAAGCGTTACGGCCAGTACACCATCAACAACAGTACCGATATGGCGATGTATCTCCTCAACGAGGCCGGTGTGGCTACTGTGATGGGCTCCGCTTTTGGTGATGACAACTGCATCCGTCTCAGTTATGCCACCAGCGAAGACCTCTTGGTTCGTGCTCTCAAGCAAATCAAAGAGGCTATGCTCAAACTGCAATAGTAATTGTGAAATAGTGTATAATTAAATAATATTGTGATGAAGAAAATTTTTCTTTTGGCACTTGTCTGCCTTATGACAATGCCCGTTTGGGCAGGTAACGAACCCACCTTCGATGGCACAAAGCCGTCGGCTCTCTCGCTTCAGGGCCTTCAGCCGATGCAACAACCCTCGTTGTTGATTCCTGCTTCGGCATGGAGCAATCAGAAAAGCAATGATTTTATCTTGAATGATGGTTTTTCAATTGGTTATGTCTTTTCTCCAGTATTCCAGTTGGGCTTTCAATCTTTGATGTGGAGTGATTACATTTATTACGGTACACAAGGGGGATGGAATTTTGGAAAGGACTATTTTGCCTCTGATCGTCCTACACAACCGCTCTTCAACCCAATCGCCTATTCGTCCTGGAAACTGGGTGTCAAGCTGGGTCCTGTGATGTTGGGATGCAGTGCTGGCTATTCTTTTGATGCCCCCAAGGCACACTGGCTGTACATGTTCGGCTTCTTGCCTGGTGTTTGTGCATCTGCAGTAGGCAAATGGTTTTTCGATTCTCCCACTTTCTTTGATGGTGTCTATTTCATGTGGGGTCCCGAAGCACACCTTCAACTCGGCAAATTGATGTTGACGGGTGGCTATCGCATGGCTCCCAAACTGGATATGGACCATCTGTATTTCGGCATAGGATATAGTTTTGATGGTTCCGAATTTGGATTAGATTGATTAATATTTGACTTATAGGTCAAAAGTATTTCCGCCGACTCTTGGCTCAATAGGCTGAGAATCGGCGGAAGTGTTTATTGTTCGGGTGTTCGTTTGTCCTGCACAGATAGTACACTGATTCTAAGTAGATTCTTCATTCGTCTCCACTAATCCTCCACTATTCAGTGGAGATTCAGTGGAGCCCAGTGGAGGATCAGTGGAGAATCAGTGGAGACAGAGTGTAGAAAAAGTGTTGTCTTCAGGCAGCCGAAATTGCTTTTTGACGGAGGCGACGGCTGACGGCGACCAACAACAAGGAACCAAAGAAGAGTCCTCCCACAAGGAGGAGCCCCGATTTGTTTTTCTTCTCGTCGGTGAAGCCGGCTTGCTCGAGGTGGCTGACACAGGCGTTGAACGACTGGATGACGCCACGCGAGGTGTAAGTGGCACCGCTCACCACGTCGGGTTCGGCGGCAAGAGCCTCCTTGACGGTCATCTTGTCCCATCGATTGAAGAGGCCGTTGGCTTTGGCATAGTTGACAAAACGAGGAGTCTCTGTGTTGTCGAGAATCAGGACGGCAAGCACCCGTTTTTGGTCGTCGAAGCCGATGAGGAGCGGTGTCTCGCCGTTGTAGCCGTTGATTCCGTCGCTGTAGGGCTTGGAGTAGGCGGCGTAACCCAGCAGGGTGTTGCCCTCGTCGTAGACTTCCATCCATCCGCCGTCGAAAGCTTTCAGAGTGGTGGCAGTGGAGAAGATGGTTTTGATGTGGCTGTCGAATTCATAAGCGTGCGAGCGGAAAGGCATTGTCACGCTGATAGCGACAAGTAAAACTGTCCAAAAGAGGTTATGTTTCATGTTATGAGAGGGTTTGTTCGTCGTTGGATGTGGTTGAAGAGGTGTCGCCATAGGGTTGGCGAGAGGCTTTCCATCGTTGGAAACGGTCACGGATGCGGGTCACCCATTCGCTGAGAATCTGGTTTCGGTCGGTGGTGGCTTGGAGGGTGAGGAAGATGCCGATGGGGAGCATCACAAAGCTCGATATCCACATGCCGATGGGGCCGAGGACGCTGCCGCGAACCGCCTTCTCGGCAATCATGCCGATGACATAGTAGCTCACAAAGAATGCCACACTGGCCACCAACGGCAATCCCAACCCGCCGCGTCGCACGATGCTGCCGAAGGGGGCTCCGACAAGGAAGAGGATGAGGCAGGCGATGGAGAGGGTGAACTTGCGGTGGTATTCGATGTAGTGGCGGTTGATGTACTCGTTGTCGCTTTCGCGGATTTGCTGTTGCACGCTGACGAGTTCGCGACACTGGCGGGCATCGTTCAATGCACGGGCGAGCACCTGTCGGCGACCCCGTTCTTTCAGTTGGGCGAAGCTTGTTCCGTCGACGTGCCACAACAGACTGTCGGTCGGGCCGTTTATGGCGGTGGGGGCTTGCGTTCGATGCATTGTCCGCAGATGGTCGCCAAGGCTCTGTTCGTACTCTTTAATCCGTTGTGTACGTGCGGCATCGAGTGCGACGATATGCTCCTTCAGTTGGGTGGTGTTCATCATGCGGTAGTTGCCTTCGAAGAAGCTCTCGTCGCTCTTGTCGAAAGCGAACGACGAGATGTCGAACGCCATCACCTGTTTGTCGAAATAGACACGGGTGAAGGGGCGTGTCAGCTGTTTCTCGCCCACCGTCTCTTCGTTGTAGATACAGCCATCGTTGAGGGTGAAAACCATATAACGCTCGTCGGCACTCGTCTGCATGGTGCCCGTGCTGGCTTTGACGACGTTGATGTCGTTGGGGCCACGCGAGTGGTCGTAGATGGTGACATCTTCGAGGGTGGTGCCGTCGATGTGTTTCTTGTCGATATGGATGACATAGCCGTCAATCTCGTCATAGAACTCGCCAGGCTTGATGTTGATGGCCGGTTTCTTTCGGGTGACATCGTACAGGATGGTGCGATATTTGAGGGTGGCGGCAGGCATTACGTTGTTGGCAAAGTAGAAGGCGACGCCTGTGAGCAGCACCACGACACACGCCATGGGTATCATGGCTCGCGTCAGCGATACGCCACCGGCTTTCATGGCCACCAGCTCGTATTTCTCTCCGAAGTTGCCCATGGTCATAATGCTGGCGAACAGCACGGCGATGGGCAACGCCATGGGGACGAAGGTGGCGGAGGCGTAGAAAAGCAACTCGGCAATCACGCCAAAGGGGAGCCCTTTGCCCACCATGTCGTCCACATACTTCCACACGAACTGCATCAGCAACACGAAAACCGCAATGGCAAACGTGAGCAGCAAGGGCCCGAGGAAGGAGCGGAGAACGAGGCGGTCGAGTTTCTTCATGAACGAGGGTTGTCGCTACAGGGTGGTGTTAGAATTTCATCCGCAACCAACGCCACAGGTCGTTGCCGTTGGCCAGCACAAGCAGGGCGATAAGCAAGGCCATGCCTATCTTGTTGGCGATGTCGAGGAACTTATCGCTGGGCTTGCGACGGGTGATCATCTCATAGAGGGTGAACAGGATATGGCCGCCGTCGAGACCCGGGATGGGGATGATGTTCATGAAGGCCAGAATGATGGCGAGGAAGGCGGTGATGTTCCAGAAGGCTTGCCAATCCCAGGTGTTGGGGAAGAGGCTGCCAAGGGTGCCGAAGCCGCCAAGGCCTTGGGCGCCTTCTTTGGTGAAGAGGAGCTTGAGCGAGGAGACGTAGGTGACCAACTGTTCGCAGCCATACTTGATGCCTGCAGGGATGGCTTGGAAGAAGTTGTAGTCTTGGTGGTCGACCTCGAAGATTTCAAGGGGGTTCTTTAGCAACACACCCATCTTGCCGTCATTGGTGAGCGTCATGGCTATCTGGCAGAAGAAGAGGCTGTCGTTGACGGCTACAGCGTCGTCGGTGGCAGTTTTGCGTATCACACCGACAAGGATGGAGTCACCTTTGTATTGTTTCAGCTGTGCCATGACATCATCATAGGTGAGGCAAGCAACGTCGTTGATGGAGCATACTTGGTCGTCGACACACAGTCCTGCGACTTCTGCAGAGCTGCCTGCCATGAAGTCTTTGATGACAAAGGGCTGTCGGACGGCAATCAGTTGGCGGGGGTTCTCGACGAGCACCCGCGAAATCATCTCTTTGCTGATAGAGATGTCCACTAATTGTTCCTCTGTTCCGACCAAGCCCGCTGCCCACAGCAACGAGTCTTGAAGGCGGTTGGCGTTGCTGTCGAGGGTGGCGGCATAGG
>CAJOQB010000223.1 GCA_905236405.1 uncultured Bacteroidales bacterium | reverse complement strand
GAGGTTGGTCTGGACTTCGCCATTGCGGTCAACCCAAGTCACACGGAAAGTGAAGATACGATCGGGCTCAACCAAGCGCTCGACGATTTTCGCTTTCTCAAATTCAGGGTGCTGGTTGTAGACTTCTTCTACCGATTCGAGCACTTCGCGAACTGCCTGTAAGTATTCGCTTTCACCTGGATGTTTGGCTTCCAGGTTGGCCATAATGTTTTGTACGTTCATGTTATTCAATAGTTTTGATTAAACTTTAACTGTTATTTGATGCAGCAAAAGTACACGAAATAATTGAAATGACGAAATATTTTACAATAATTTTCTTAAATTATTGCTTTTTTCGTCTCATCGACCTAACGAGCGACAAAGAAAACATGGGTAATTGTCCTAATACAAAAGGACTTAGAAGAAGCAAGTGTCGATGAAGTTTTTCAGTCTTAGTTTCACATAATCACGTTCTTCCAAGAACGACATATGTCCCACATTGCCCAGCACCATCACCTCGGCATAGTGTGGCAACAAGGCTTGCGACACACCTATCTCGATGGGGATGCGGTTGTCTTTTTTGCCATAGACAAAGAGGACAGGCACCTCGATACGCTCCAGCACATCGGTACGCGACTGACGAACGGCCATGCCTCGCTGTGTGGCAAGGATGCCTTCGGTACGGGTTTCAAGACACTGGTCGGAGAGGTCTTTGATGTCCTGCTCCAATGCTGCCTTGTTCTCTTCTGCAAAAAGGGTGGGAATAAAACTCAGGATGAATCCTGCTCGATTGGTCTGCACTGTCTCGCACACCTGTTGACGATACTGCACCATGGCATCCGAATCGGGCAGGGCATGGGAGTGCAGCAGACAGAGGCCACGCAGGTAGTAGGGGTAACGGTCGGCGAATGCCAACGCCACATATCCACCCAACGAATGGCCCACCAACACACACTGTTCGATGTCCAACTCGTCAAGCACTGCCTTCACCGCATCGGCCATCATCTCCATGGTATTGACATCACCGAAGTTGTCGCTGTAACCATGGCCAGGCAAATCGATGGCTATCACACGCATTGTCCGCATATACGAAAGGATATAAGGGCTCCATGTATCTTGGCTTTGCAAGAATCCATGCAGCAACACCAGCGTTTTTGAGTGCTCGCGTCCTTCGTCCCTATAATGGATACAATGATCTAAAAATGTGATAGTTTTATGCTTCTCCACTACCAATAAAATGCTTTATATCGCATACAAAAGTACAACAAAAAGCTGTAGCAGAAAGCATTGAAAGGGAAAAGTAATGAGCAAGCAATTGTTAATATCTCTAAAAAAGGCGGTTGACAGGAGCAAAAGCCCTTGTTCACGCCTATCGAATCCTCACCAACACCTCGGCAGCAGGAGCGTCACCGCTGTAGTTGACATTGCCGAAATTGGAGATAACAATACGATTGATGTCGACACCTGCTAATACCAAGAGGTCTTTAATCGTTGTGCCACGGGCCTTGCCCAGATTGTAACAATGAGTGTCGTCGTCGCCAGGCACATTTACCTCAACCTCCACCTGCAGTTTGGGATTGGCCTTGAGGAAATCGGCCATGTGCTGCAGCTCCATCGTACCGCTGTTCCGCAGCTGCTGCGAGTTATTGACAAATACAACGCCATGAAGTGGTATGGCCTGCTCAATCTTCTGCAATTCGAGTGACGAAATGGTGGACACATCGACCGTTGTCTTCTTGCTTGGCATCACCAACACCGAAGGGATAAACTGGGCATCGGCGGTCGTTGCCAACACCACATATTGTTTCTCACTATATAACGAGACCTTGATGGGTTTCTTGGAATAGCTCTTCTGTTCTTGTACCACATTCTGCGACGACAGGTCGACAACTTCCAGTTTCATCTCCTCGTCACGAGGATTGATACTGACCTCCACCGAGCCACTGCCCCCCTGATGGAGGGCGGGGACACTGTAACAAGCATTGGCACCCGTACGATTGGAGATAAAGAAGAGCGTCCGCTCGTCGTCCGACAGGGTGACACTCATCTCGTCGAAGCCCGAGTTGGTCTCCTTGCCATAGTTCTTGGGCTTGCTCCACGTCTGCCAGTCGTCGATATTATCGCGAGTGGCATAATAAATATCGCCATATCCCAAGCCTCCACGTCCGTCGGTGATGAAATAAAGGGTCTTCATGTCCATACTCAGCACAGGGCTATGGTCGCAATAGGGCGAGTTGATGTTGGTACCCAGATTGACGGCCTCTCCCCATCCATGTTCGCTCCGTGGGATGAAGTAGATGTCGGAAGCATAGGCAGTGTCGCCATGGAAGTAAGCCTTCGACCGCTGCAGATTCTGTCCGTTGGGACGGTCGCTGGCCAGAAGGATGCCCGACCCGTCGGGCACCATCACCACGTCGTACTCATGGTAGTCGGTGTTGACAGGATAACCCGGCACATCGGTGATGGTCCACTGTGTCCCTTCGTTGACCGCGATACATATCTCGTCCTCCTGCCGTAGCAACATCTTGTTACCTTGGTCAAAGAGGCTGTAGAACTCGAGGTTGCCATTGTTCTTGGCGTTGGTGAACTGCACATCGCCAACATTCTGCCAACGGAACTTCTTGCCCACCGTACGCTGTGCCATCGTAATGATGGTATGGGAGCCTTCCACCTTGTTATAGAACAACATCTTGCCATTCTGGACCACTTGTGGGCGTGTCATGACATATGGCGGTGTCACCTCCACCGTGAGGGTCTTCTTCTTGTCCACCGGTGCATTGATTATCGACCGCAGCTCGGCACATTCCTCCACGCAGTCGTTCTCGAAACTGATGTCGAACTTGTCCATGCGTTGCGTGACTGCCGTCCAGTTCTGTGCAGCAATCAACTGTTGCAAAGTTCGCACCAACCCGACATAAGAGACCTTGCGACCTGTCAAACGATAGATGTACTGCGTGTAGGCTCCAAACTGCGATTCAACGAATCGGGGCATCAAGTCGACCGAGTCTTTGCGTCGTGCCTTCCGCAGGTCCTCTTCGAGTGCCAGCATATAAGGGAAATCGGGGTTCTCTTCCTTGAAACACAATATCGGGTCGGCATTGCCTTCCTCGAGGTGCCATTCATAGTAGAGGCGAAGAATTTCGTCGTGTTTCTCGTCCAGCGGGAATTGTTTCAGATAGATACGTGCCGACTCGACATCGCGGTATTCGGTCACACGATCACGTAGATGGGCAATGGCTTGGGGTGCCAGCTCGCTCTCGGAGTGTCGAAGGGCGAAGTCGGCATACTGCTGTGGCGAGTGCAAGTCGTCATATTCCAGTTGCAGCAACCCGTCAAGTTTGTCAAGGGCGTCGGCATATTCATCACCCGAAGGATAACGTTTCAGATAGTCTTGGTACGCCTCGACCGTATGCAGCTGACAAGCTTGTGCATAGGCCAACGTGCTTTTGCGTTTGTATGCCACACGACTCATTCCGTCGAGGTCGAGATAGGGCGCTACGATGGCGTCGACCTCGCTTTCCCACTGGGCTTCAGCACAGAGGGCACGTACCATTTCGACCATATCGCGTTGTGCCGCTTCAGCCTCGTCGGTGCCTGGATATTTCTGGATAAAGCCCCTCAACGCCTCCAACGTGCCCAATCGACGAGCCTCAATCAATGAGCCCAACAGCCGTTGATGCTCTATCAATGCCATCACTCGGTTATACTTGGAGAACGACTGGGCCAGATTGTCGAGTTCTGCCTCCGTCAACGCGGTGCCTTCGGGGATGGAACTCAAGTAAGCAACAGTGGAATCAACGATATGGAATTTGGCCTGACGCACCGAGGCCACAGTAATCTTCTTCTTTATCAGTTTGGCCACCTCACGGTAATAAGCCTCGTCCTCCACCATCATCACATAGCGTTCCTCGGCCTTGACAATGTAGTCCATGGCCAACGGCAGACTGCCCATGGGATTGCCAGGACTGATATAGAACTGCGATAGTTCATACATGGCTGCCACATCGTCGGGATTCTTCAGATAGTTCTTGTACAACTTGGAGTAGAGGTATTGAACATCCACCTTCTCTATATCGTATTGTGCCATCGCACACACCGACAGCATCAATCCCAAACAAAGCAGCAGCAGTTTCTTCATCAGACAAACTATTTACCGCCAAGCACTTTCAGCGTGGCGATGATTTCTTGAAACTCCTTGTCGAATTCGTCGAAAGTGTCGACAGTGGTCTCCGTACGGAATTCGACAGCCGTGTTCTTGTCTTTCAGATAAACCATACGGAACTCGTATGACTTGTTGTCAAGCACACTCTGATAGGCGCCTATCAAGCCCAAACTGCCCGGCACCGTCGGCTGGAAGTCGCTCAGTGTCTGGTATGGCAGTTGGTTGAATCGGTCATAGGAAAGGTCGTAGACAGACTTGTCGTAGTTCTTTCGCACATAGACACGCAGGTGGGGAAGCACCGTGTCGCCCATCTCGTCAATCACGTCACGAGCGGCATATGAGTAAAGATAAACCGTTGTATTCTTGTCAACCACCGTCGTCTGCAGGTATTTCCACCCGCCATGGGGGAACGAGAACTGAACATTGGTGCCTGGCACTTTTATCTGTGCAGAAATCAAAGTGGCAAAAGCCAACATCACAGAAAGAAGTATGGTCTTGCGCATATCCATTCTTTATTAGGTGATATTTAATGCATTTTGTTCCCCATAACGATATGTCGTCGCTTTTATTGCATCGTCGGAGGAATAATCCGTTCATAGAGCTGGACCAACCGCTGGGTGAGCACCGCATTCGAATAATGTTGCTCCACCAATCGTCGTCCCGCTTGACCGATGCGACGGGGCAGCGTCGGGTCGTCGAAACAGCGTTTCAACTGTCGTGCCATCTCGTCGGGGGTATCGGCGATAAGGATGTTCTCGCCATCCGTGTAGTCGATGCCGTTGGCTCCCACCGTAGTGGAAACTACACACTGCCCCATGGACATCGCCTCGACAATCTTCACACGGATGCCGCTTCCCGAAAGGAGAGGAACGATGTTGATTTGCTTTCCACGCATATATTCATGTGCATCAGCCACCTCGCCTTCGACAATGACATTGGTCGAACAGCGTTGCAACAACTCGTCGGGCATGGAACGGCCCGCCAAATAGAGTTTGGCGCCAGGCGACTTTTCCGCCACTCGAGGCCACACCTCGTCCAACAACCAACGGACACTGTCGACATTGGGAATCCAATCCATGGCACCGAGATGGTAAACCGAGCCCTTCTCAATCTCCGTTTCGAGCACTTCATCTTGCAGGTCGACAGCAAAAGGCACCACCGCCATCGGTCGACGGCATCCGTTGTTTTTGAAGTAATCGGCATCGAGGGGACTGATGCAAGCCACAGCATCAAAGTCGTTGATGTGCTCCAATTCGTACATTCGCAACGCCAACGCCAGCTTCTTCATATACCACCGCTTCATCGAAGGTCGGAGTTGCAAAGCATTCTGTCGCCATATCTGATGCTCCACATTGTGTGCTCGCAGCACGATACTGGCATCGCTACGACTACGAATAACAGGCACATAGGGGGTAAGGAAGATGCTCTCCACCTGCACCACATCAAACGACTCCTCTTCCAACAGTTGGGCAATACGCCGTTCCATGGCACGACTCTCATAACGCTTCACATTATAGGAGTCGCCGCACAGCAACGCCACGCCGGCATCGACAGGTTTCACCTTGAGGTCAATGTATACCGACTCAACGCGAGTCTTCTGCCGATATTCCTCATCGATGGCATCGGCTCGGAAGGGATGTTTGTTGGTACTCACCGCCAGCACCTTCACCTCATGGCCTGCTGCCAACAGGCCCTCCGTGATACGGTGCATGGCCAAGGTGCCACCGTCGACAGGTGGAAAAGGAGGCTTGTTGCAGAGTTGGAGTATCTTCATTCGACACTGTTTTCCATTCTATTCTGCCGGAAGCATCTTGAACCCCTTGCCTATGATTTCACTCGAGTCAATCACATTGACAAAGCAGTCGGGGTCGATGTTGTGCAGTTCGCTCTTCATGCGGACAAAATCGGTACGGTTCATGGTCACATAAATCATGGTACGCTCGCTGTTTTGGAAGAGACCCTTGCCCACAAAGGCGGTACCACCGCGATGAAGGTCGTTGATGATATATTGGCGAACGGCCTCGACCTGGTCGGTGACGATATAGGCCGTCTTGTAGCGTTTCATTCCGTCCACCACAAGGTCAATCACATAGCCCTCGATGGCGATGATGATAATCGAGTAGATGGGGAGACGAATCTGTTTGAAGGCGATAAGGGTAGTGAGGGTGATGCATCCGTCGACCACCATGACAAGGGTACCCAACGAAATCTTGGTGTACTTGTGCAGTATCATCGAGATGATGTCGCTGCCGCCGCTTGTGGCACCCGACTTGAATATCAGACCGATGGCCAAACCATATATCAGACCTGCCACCACCGTGTTGAGGAAATAGTCAGGGATAAACCAAGCACCGCCATGAGGCACCTCGACCACCTGTGTGAGGCTCATGCCCGAGGCTTCCAAGTCGGTGATGATGTCGCCTTCATGGATGACAGGGTTATATCCCCAGAAATACTCAAGCAGCCAAGTGAAGGCAAAGATGAGTGCCGTGGAGACAATGGTCTTCACTCCGAACTTAGGTCCCAAAACAATGGTGCCGATAATCAGCAACGGCACATCCATACAGATAGCATACAGCGAGATACGCCAAGGCCATACGGTGTTGAGCACATTGGACAGACCATAGGTGCCGCCCGGAGCCAGCAGATAGGGGTTGACAAACATCACATCGCCCACGGCGAACAGCAGACTGCCCACCACCACCAAGAAGTAGGCATAGACTTCTTTCTTCCAGTTTGTATTCTTCATTTTAGTTTCTATTTGTTATTCAGTAAATAAGT
>CAJOQB010000222.1 GCA_905236405.1 uncultured Bacteroidales bacterium | reverse complement strand
CCATCGAAAACGAAACCAAAACACCATGCCATGAAACCAACTTCACCCACAACCGCCGTCGTCTCCGACGGCCATGACCGTCAACACTGTCGTATGTGTCTCTTCATACAAGCGGCTTCCCCACCCGACACAGGCGGCTGCTCCATGTCACGCAGCATAGCTGCTACCCTTCCCGCAGCTATGCTGCGACCCCTCCCGCAGGCGCCTGCGGGAGGTAAAAAACACGCCTCCTTGGACCCCCCTCCAAAACGAGGTCGGAAAAAACGGAAAGGAGGGGGGACGGGATTGGACACCCTCTGCTATCACCTACCGCAAGGTCATGGCCTTTCAGGTCGTGCCCTTTCGCTTTGCTCTCACTTATCGCAGGGTTAGGTTAGGGTAGGGTACTCCTATAAAAACGTACGCGAGAAAAATAAATAATTGATTATTTATTTTTTTTTTCACATGTTATATAGAAATACCCTACCCTAACCTAACCCAAGAGAACATAAAAGGTGTTATATTTATAAAAAATTAGTATTTTTGTTGAGAAAAAAAAAGACGCAACGATATGAAAAACATGTATAAGTACTTCAAAGACAGCCTAAAAGAGATTACACGATACTATGCATTGCTTGTGGAAGAAACCAAATCGCAGCGTATTGTGGGCAGCACCAACGAGTGGGTGCTGGACAATTTCTACATGATTAGCGAGCAGGAAAAGGTGCTGCGTGTGGATTTGCAGAGCAAAGAATTCCGCCATGTGGGCGGCAACCGCACCGAGGCCATCGCCCAACTGCTGACAGGCTATCTGGATCGTTGCCATTACCAGATTGACCAGACGCTGTTGCTGCGTTTCCTCTCGCAACAACAGGCACGACAAAAAGACTACCTGACCTATCCCGAGGTGTGCGCTCTGCTGCCCATACTGAAGACTGTGCTTATCGGCAAACTGGCCGAGCTGTGCCGCCGGCTGCGTGAAAACGGAGCCTATCACTACTCGCCCACCGACAAGGCGGGGGCCGACATGGAACGCCTCAACGAGTCGGCTCGCAACAACCTGCTGATGATGAACATCTTCAACTCGCTGAAGAAGGTCACCAAGCTGCCTATGGCCGAGCTGATTGACTCGGTGAGCTTCTCGGAACGGATGCTCAAAAACGAGAAGGCGGAGATGTACGACCAGATGTACGACCGCACCAAGGACGACTACCGTGCCCGCATCATCCGGTTGGCCAAGAAACGCCACATGAAGGAGTACGACCTGGTAAAGGAGCTGGTGGCGAAAGCCGACGAGAAAGAGGAGCATGTGGGCTGGCAGCTGTTCCCTCCCAAACACTGGAACGCCCGTGCCTACTGGTACATCTGCATTGTGGCACTGGTCACGGCAGCCTTGGGCTTCGGCTTTGCCTGGATTGCCGTGGGCAAATGGAACTGGTGGATGACAGCGGTGCTGGCAGTGCTGATGCTGGTGCCTATGAGCCAAGTGGTGATAGACCTCTTCAACCAACTGCTCTACAGGATACACAAGCCCGTCAACACATTCAAACTCAAATTCAAGGACGGCCTTATCCCCAAGGAGTACGCCACCATGGTCATCATGCCCACCATCCTAAAAAACAAGCAGAAGACCGTTGAATTGTTGGAACAGTTGGAGGTGTACTACCTCTCCAACATCAACCGTGCCAGCGACGGTCAACGGCTCGAGAGCCGTCCCCAAAACCTCTACTACACCCTCATCGGCGATGCCGCCGCCTATAAGGAGGCCGACGCACCGTGGGACAACGAAGTGGTGGAGGCTGGCCTGTCCAAGGTAAAGGAGCTGAACGAGAAATACGGTGCTCCCATCTTCAATTTCGTCTACCGCAAGCGTGCCTGGAGCGAAGGGGAACAGACCTTCCTCGGACATGAACGCAAACGCGGCGCCATACTCCATTTCAACGACTTGGTACTCGGACAGACCTCCGAGGCCGACCGCGAGAAACGCTTCCGCTGCGAGACCGTCAGCCAGTGGCGGGAGGGGACGGTGCCCGACATCCAGTTCATCATCACCCACGACACCGACACCGAGCTGGTGCTCTATTCGGCACAGAAACTGATCGGTGCCATGGCTCACCCCCTGAACCGTGCCCGCCTGAGTGCCGACGGTCGCCGCGTGGATGGTGGCTACGGCATCATGCAACCCCGCGTCAACGTCGATGTCGAGGTGACCAACAAGAGCCGCTATGCCCAGCTCTTCGCCGGCCTGGGCGGTCTGGATGTCTACACCACCGCCAGTTTCGAGCTGTACCAAGACATCTTCAACGAAGGCTCTTTCTGTGGCAAGGGCATCTACGATCTCCGTGTGTTCCAGACAGTGCTGAAAGGGACTTTCCCCGAGAACCTTATCTTGAGCCACGACCTGATAGAGGGCTGCCACATCCGTTGCGGCCTCATCAACGACTTGGAGCTGTTCGACGACAACCCCTCCAACTATATCGACGATGCCAAACGCCACCACCGCTGGACACGCGGCGACTGGCAGATTATCGGCTGGCTGAAGAACACCGTCCGCAACGAGAAGGGCGACAAGGCCAAGAACCAAGTGAACACCATCGGTCGCTGGAAGATATTCGACAACCTTCGCCGCTCGATGCTGAGCCTGGCGCTGATGGTGATTATACTGGCCGGCTATGGCCTGTCGACGCTGTGGCCCGCCACGGGTTTCACGTTCCTGTCCATCTCACCCGCATGGTATGTGCTTATCGCATTCATCGCTGTGGCAAGTCCCATCGTCTTCTTCATCCTCGGACAAATCACCAAGCTGCCCTCCTTCGGCAAACGTTACCACTACTATGCCACCCTCTTGCGCGGTTTCAGGGTCATCCTCTACCGCTCGATTGTCCAGTTCGCCCTGCTGCCCAAGGAGGCATGGATGTACACCGACGCTGCCATCCGTGCCTGCTACCGCATGTGGTTCTCGCACCGCGACCTGCTGGCTTGGATTACCAGCGACGAGGCCGCCAAGAGCACCAAGGGCACCCTCGGCGACTACCTCGGCAAGTTCTGGTTCAACTATGTGGCCGCAGCAATGGTGGTGGCGCTGCGTTTCTTCACGTTCCTCCATCCGTCGACGACCGCTGTGGTGTTTACCGACCTTGCCACGTGGTTCTGTGTGCTGTCGTGGTGCGGTGCCCCGTTCCTGATGTACTGGTTGGGCAAGAAGTTCCCGCAGGACAAGCACAACCTCAACGAGAAAGAGACCGCCGAGGTACGCCAACTGGCAAAAGACACTTGGCATTTCTTCGACAGCCTGATAGAGGAGAAGAACCACTACCTGATTCCCGACAACTACCAGCTGAACCGCGAAAACAAGTCGGACTACAAGACGTCGCCCACCAACATCGGCTACTCGCTGACCGCCATCGTCTCGGCAGCCCAACTGGGCTTCATCGAACACCGCGACGCCATAGGCCGTATCGGCCACATCATCGACACGGTGTCGCGACTGGAGAAATGGAACGGCCACCTCTTCAACTGGTACCATATCGAGACCCTCAAGGCATTGCCCAACTTCTTTATCTCCACCTGCGACAGCGGCAACTTCGTGGCTTGCCTCTATGTGGCCAAAGGCTATTTAGAGCAACACGGCGACGACGACCGCAGCGACAGCATAGCCAACCGCATCGGCCAACTGATAGACAAGACCGATTTCTCGAAACTCTACAACCCCGACCTCGATGTCTTCAGCATCGGCTACGACTACGGAGCCCACACGCTGCTGCCCTACCATTACAACAACTTTGCCTCGGAGGCTCGCCTGACGAGCTTCCTCACCATCGCCCAAGGCGACGCCCCCTACAAACACTGGTTCTGCTTGGACAAGACCCTTGTGCAGTACAAAGGCTACAAGGGAGTGGCCTCGTGGTACGGCACCCTGTTCGAATATTTCATGCCCCTCATCTTCCTG
>CAJOQB010000221.1 GCA_905236405.1 uncultured Bacteroidales bacterium | reverse complement strand
TCAGGTGCTTGTAGTTGGAGGTGCCGATGGTTTTGGGAATGATTTCGCTGAAGATAAGCACCAGCAAGGTGAAGATGGCCGATACCAACCCGAACCATTTGTCGCCAAAGACAGCGGTCACTTGGAAGCCCACACCTGCCGAGCCGATGGTGTTGGCAATGGTGTTGAGCGACAGGATGGCGGCGATGGGACGGTCGATGTCGGTCTTGTACCGTTTCATCAGTTTGGCCGGCTTGTAACCCTCCTCCTCACGCATGGTGATGTAGGAGATAGGGGTGGACATCAGTGACGATTCCAATATGGAGCAGAGGAAGGAGATGCCGAGGGCCGAGAGGGCAAATATCAATAGTAGCGTCATGCTTGTTTCTTACAAAATGAGTTTGCAAAAATACATCGTATTTTTTGAATGGCGGAAAAAAGCGTGTCGAAGATATTTCTGTATTATTGCTGTTGACTGATAAACAGTTTGATAATTGTATTGTCTTTGTCACTCGTCCACGGATGGTTGCTCCTTTTTTTCGTCGTTTTCGGGAGGCCGATAGAGCACAATCGACTCTTTTTGTTCAAAGTATTCTATCAGTTCGCGATAGAAACGGTGTCGCGACAGAGTGGTGGTATTGCCCACGATAATCAGTTTCATGCGAGCACGGGTCATGGCAACATTCATCCGTCGCAGGTCGCTCAAGAAACCGATGGCGCCTTTCTCGTTGTCGCGAACCATGCTCAGCACGATGACGTCGCACTCCTGTCCTTGGAAACCGTCGACGGTGTTGACTCTGATGAGGTGTCGCAACGATTTGAAGAAAAACTGCCGTTTGAGCAATTTCCGCAACAGACGCACTTGTGCTTTGTAGGGCGAGATGATGCCGAAGTCGACACGGTCATTGAGGATGCGTTCTTTGCCAATCATGTTGACATACTCGCGCAGGGTGTGGATAAGCAGCTGGGCCTCGCGGCTGTTGAGGGTGCTGAGCGAGCGGCTGTTTTGTCGTTCGCTGAAGTCGCATTGCGAGGTGTCTATCCAAGTGAGCGGTGTGTCCATCATCGACACTATTCGGTCGGCCACCTCGGGAGCCGCCTTGAGTTTCCCTCCATAGAACCAGCGTGAAGAGAACAGCATGATGTCGCGGTTCATACGGTACTGGGTGTCGAGCAGCGTGACACACTGTGGCTGGCGACGGACCACCTTCTGCATCAACGTCTGGCCCAGTCCACCGCGAGCGGCCTCCATGCTGTGGATGGTGGGTGGCAGCTGCTGATGGTCACCGCTGAACACCACACGGTCGCATTTCAGTATGGCGGCCCAGCAGGCCGGTTCCAGTCCTTGTGCCGCCTCGTCGATAAAGAGGGTGGAGAAATGGCGATGATCCAGCACACGGTAGTGGCTGCCGATGAGAGTGCAGGCCACCACCCGAGCCTGGTTGAAGATATCGTTGACAATCCGCAGCTCCAGCTCGTTGCATCGCTGACGCAACCGCTGTTGGTTGGCCGGTTTCTCGTTTTGGTGCAGCCGTTGGCGGATGCTCCACAGCTCCGCGTAGTCGGGATGGGCGGCGTAGCGTCGTTCGTAGCTGCATTCCAGCATCTCGTCGCTCATCCTTAGGGGGTTGCCTACACGCAGCACCGCCACACCCCGTCGCATCAGCTGTTCGCTAATCCAGTCGACGGCGGCGTTGCTTGGCGCCGACACCATCACTTGGTTTTCCCGTTGCAGCGTCTCGATGATGGCCTCGATAAGGGTCGTGGTCTTTCCCGTGCCAGGAGGGCCGTGGACGATGGCCACCTCGCGAGCTTCGACCACTTTCTGTACCGCCGCTTGTTGGCTGAGGTTGAGCCAAGGGAGGAATATCTGGGGCATCCGTCGCGAAGAGGCTTTCTCGTTGCCAGCCAACACCTCACGCAGGTGCATAAAACGCTCGTTGTCCGAGGCGATGGCTTGCGACAAAGCCTCGTCCATCACGCGGAACGAGGTGTTGTCCAAACAGGTCTTGATGCCTATCAGTCGTTGGTTGGCCTGGTCTTGTAGCGAGTTGAGGGCGGCACGGTTGGGAAGGACAATCCGCAGGAACCCCTCGCCGACACTATCCACCAAGGCTTGAAACAACAGCTCTTTCAGTCGGTTGCCCGTCTCGGTGGGCACGCCTTCCACCCATTCGACACGAGGGGGCTGCATGTAAAAGAACGTCACAGGATGACCAGGCTCAAAATCGTTGTCGGTTTCGTCGCTGTCATATTCAAAACTGATGCTGACCACCAGTTGGTCGAGGGCGTTGTATTCGTTGTGCCCTATTGTGACAGGGTAGTGGCAGTTGCTCTCGTTCACTTTGCCGGCAAAATGGTCCATCAATAGCGACCGTTCATAAGCGGTGCGTTCGTATTCGAACTCCTGTCTGAGAAGCTCTTTCTGTTGGATTAACGCTGTCTGACCTGCTGTTGCCATTGTATGGTTGGTTATAGTTGAGTCGAGAGTTGAGCGGTGCCGTCGGATGCCACGTTGAGAGCGGTGTCGATGCCGAAAACGAGTGCCCGATTGTCGGTGCCGATATGGCCGAAGGGACATCCCATCACCACAGGATAGTCGTAGTCTTTCACGGCATCCCAAACGATCTCTTCGGCGGTGTGGCCGAAGGGGATGGCGTTGTCGTGCATGTCGCTCATGGCTCCCACCACCAACCCTTTCAGCTTGTCCAAACGTCCTGCCCTTCGGAGTGCTGTCATCATGCGGTCGATATGGTACAGATATTCGTCCAAGTCCTCGATGAAGAGAATCTTGCCGTCGGTGTCGAGGTCGGTGGCAGAGGCCAGTTGGCTGTACAGCATCGACAGGTTGCCGCCCACCATCGGTGCCACCGTCTGGCCCGAGCGGTACAGTCGGCAGTCGCCCAACGTTGTATAGTCGACTGTGCCGTCAAACAGCAGTTGGTGGAGCGACAGCAGTGCAGGGTGGTCGACATGCTCTGCGTCGGCAGGAATGTTGATGGGCATGATGCCGTGGATGGAGGCCACCCCCATCTTGTGGAGGGCAGAATGGAGCACGGTGACGTCGCTGTAGCCCACCAGCCATTTCGGATGTTGCAGAAAACGGTCCCAACATAGACGGTCCACCATCCGCACGGTGCCATAGCCCCCTCGGGCACAGAAGATGGCGGCCACCTCGTCGTCGTCGAGCAGCGTTTGCAGCACTTCGGCACGATGGGCGTCGCTGCCTGCCAGCTGATGCTCCTCGGCATATAACCCTTCGGGAACAATCACCTCTAATCCCCATGACTGGAGCAGATGGATGGCGGGAGCCATCTCGTCGGGGCTGACTTTGCGAGCGGTGGCGGCAATGGCCACTCTGTCGCCGTGTTGAAGACATTTGGGTGTTATCATAGGTTGCGTTTTTTACTTGATTTTCCAGTGGCTTTGTTGCATATCCACCCGTTCGCCGACAAAGGAGACCCCCTCGGCTTCGAGCATCTCCCGTTGGCGATTGATGCCGCCGAAGACGAATGCCTCGGCTAACCGTCCCTGACTGTTGACAACACGGTGGCAGGGGACGACACCAGGGTAGGGGTTGCGGTGCAAGGCATTGCCCACCACACGAGCCATCTTTGCATTGCCCGAAAGCCAGGCAATGTCGCCGTAGGTGGCCACCTTCCCTCGGGGAATCATCTTCACCGACTGGTAGATATGTTCGTATAGACTTTCGTGGCTCATGGTTGGACCGATTAGATGTTGGGGTTGTCTGACCATCGGTGTGTACGGTACAGGAGGGGGAGCGTCAGGGTGGTGATGAGTTCCGCCAGCGGGATGGCCAGCCAAAGACCGTCGGTCCCCAGCAACAGCGGGAGCAGCAGGAAGTTCACGACGGGTAACACGATGCCGCGAATTGTCATCAGCAATGTGGCTACGCGGCTTTGTTCCACGCTCTGGAAATAGCTGATGGAACAGATATTGATGCCCGAGAGGAAGAAGCTGAAGGCGAACAGTGCCACACCATGCGATGCCAATGGAAAGGCAGCAGCTGTCGGGTCAAGAAAAGCCGACGCCACCACTTTGGAAGCCAAGGTCATCACCAATCCCACTGCCAGTCCGCAGATGCTTGCCATGATCATGCTGAATCGCACTATCGCTTTGACTCGCTGCTTCTTGCGGATGCCGTAGTTATAGCTGATGATGGGTTGGGCCGATTGCGAGATGGCCAGATAGACCATATACACCAGAGGAAACAAGTAGCAGACCACGCTATAGGCAGCCACCCCGTTATCGCCTAGCATGGTGGCGAACATCCAATTGCCTGTCAGCATCATCACGCTGATGGCCAGCTCGCCCAGCAGTCCGGCAAACCCCACTCTTACCATGTAGCCTACATTGCGGAGACTCAGACGGAGGCTGGTGACCGTCATCTTCAAGCGGTAGAGTCGAAGCGTCTCGGTCTTGAAAAGCATGTAGTAGGCCACCATCAGTACGCCCACCATGCCCCCGATGTCGGTGGCCAAGGCCGCCCCCATCAGTCCCCAATGACAGGGAAAGATGAAAACATAGTCGAGCAGGATGTTTGTCAATGCCGGTATCATGTTGGAAAGCATTGCGTAACGAGGTGAACCGTCGAGACGTATCACATACATGCCCATGGTCTCCACGAGCATCAACAGACAGGTGGGAATGAACCAGAGATAATACTCGCGGGTGGCGTCGTGGAGGGTGTCGCTGACACCCAGCAGGTGCATTACTGTATTGGGCATTGCATAGAGCAAGGCACCCAGCAAGGTGCCGGTGATGATTGCCGTCCCGAAAGCTTGGGTGACAATGATACGGGCGGCCTTGTTGTTTTTTCGGCTCAGGTGGATAGAGGCCACCACACTGACTCCGATGCCCAGCATGGCACCCATGCCGTTCACCAGCAACATCACGGGGGCAATCAGGTTGATGGATGCCAACCCCACCGCTCCTATGCCATGACCCACAAAGATTCCGTCGGTGAGAGTGAAGGCAATGTTGAACAGCATCCCCAGCAGTGTGGGGATAAACATCGAGCGGAAAAGATGGTGAACATTTCCGTTTTCGAAGTCAATGCTGTCTCTATTATCGTATGCCATAGTAGTTTAGAATGAATTGATGCTTGTTTTTATAATTGCAAAGATATAAATAATATATTATTTTTATGTTCTCTTGGGTTAGGTTAGGGTAGGGTATATATATAAAAAGTAAAAAAAAATAATAATAAAAAAATACGTATGTTTATATAGAAGTACCCTACCCTAACCTCACCTCACCCTACGAAAGGTGAGAGCAAAGCGAAAGGGCACGACCTGAAAGGCCATGACCTTGCGATAGGTGATAGCAGAGGGTGTCCAATCCCGTCCCCCCTCCTTTCCGTTTTTTCCGAC
>CAJOQB010000220.1 GCA_905236405.1 uncultured Bacteroidales bacterium | reverse complement strand
TGTTGTAGGCGGTGGCGATGGCCTTCTCAATTTCGGCAATCTCTTCGGCACTCTTGATGCTACGTTGCTTGACGCAAGCCAGAATCAGATCCATAGAGGCATAGGCGTCGACAGCGCAAGGCTTCATACCCAGCAACTGCGAGAGCTGCAATTTGTTGTCGGCACGATAAGGAGGCAGGTAATGGATGCGACGAGCGTCGGCAATGCCTTTGTTGCAGAGAGTCTGCAGGTCGGCTAACGAACCACTGTTGGCAACACCCACACTGGCGGCAAGGTCGGCCACGCTGGGCAGCGGACCCGTCCAGATGATGTCGTCGATATCGTAGTCGTTGGCAAAAAGGTAGTCCTTGCCGCTGTCGCAGTCGAGCACACCCACCAAGTCCTCACGCTGGAGGCCGAAGAAATAGAGGAAGGTACTGTCCTGTCGGAAATAATAGGTGTTGTCGGGATAATTGCATGAGGCTTCGTGATTGCCTTGAATGACGATTATACCGTGACCCACATCCTTGCGGAGTTGGTCGCGACGGTTGATGTAAGTTTCTTTGCTGAACATAATTATACTGTTTTATTATTGTCTTGTCATATCATGTTTCAAAGTGCAAAGTTACAAAATTCAAGCATATTGGCCAAATATTTTTGATTCGTTGGTTGCACAATCGAAAATAAATTGTATCTTTGCAGTCCTGTCTCTTATGGGACAATCCAAGATAAAAGAGAATAAACAATCTGGTTTTAAAACAAATAACGAATAGTTAAACCGAATAATTGTTGTAATCATGAACCCTCTGAGCTATAAACTCAACCCCAACAAACTGGTGGCCTTCCTCGAGAAGCCCGCCAAAGATTTCACCAAAGCCGACATCCTCAAAGTCATTGAGGAGTTCAACATCGAGATGGTCAACTTCCACTACATGGCCAACGACGGACTGCTGAAGACCCTCAACTTCGTCATCAACTCGTATGAGCATATCGACGAGGTGCTGACTTCGGGCGAGCGTGTCGACGGCAGCAGCCTCTTCCCCTTCCTCGAGGCTGGTAGCAGCGACCTCTATGTGATTCCTCGTTTCCGCACCGCTTTCCTGAACCCCTTCGCCGAGTTGCCCACTCTCGACCTGCTGTGCAACTACTACACCAAGGACGGGAAGCCTTTCGAGATGGCTCCCGAATACACCTTGCACAAAGCCGGACAGGCTTTCCGCGAGGCTACAGGCGGCATGGAGTTCGAGGTGATGGGCGAACTGGAATACTACGTGGTGGCACCCAAGGAAGACCTCTTCCTGGCTGCTGACCAACGTGGTTACCATGCATCGCGTCCCTTCTGTAAATTCGAAGATTATCGTATCAACGCCATGAAACTGATTGCCGAATGTGGCGGCTTGATTAAATACGGCCACAGCGAGGTAGGCAACTTCTCGGTAGGTGAAACCATGTACGAGCAGAACGAAATCGAGTTCCTCCCCACCTATTTGGAAGATGCCGCCGACCAACTGGTTATCGCCAAATGGCTGATGCGTGCGTTGGCTTACCAATATGGCATTACCGTCACCTTCGCTCCGAAGATTACCGTCGGCAAAGCCGGTAGCGGTATGCATATCCACACCCGTATCGCAAAAGACGGCAAGAACATGTACATCGGCGAGAACGGCCTCACCGAGACGGCACACAAAGCCATCGCCGGCATTCTGGATTGTGCCGGTTCGTTGACCGCTTTCGGCAACACCAACCCCACATCCTACTTCCGTCTGGTACCCCATCAGGAGGCTCCCACCAACATCTGCTGGGGCGACCGCAACCGTTCCGCCATGGTGCGTGTCCCTCTGGGATGGACAAAGGGCAGCGGCAACATGATGGCCGACTGCAACCCCTTGGAGAAGAACGAAGAGGTGGACTTCTCGCACAAACAGACCATCGAGTTGCGTACTCCCGACGGCTCAGCCAACGTCTATCTGCTGCTGGCCGGCATGACGGTGGCTGCCCGCCACGGTTTCGAGATGGAAAATGCCGTGCAATATGCCAAAGACCGCTATGTCAGCGTGAACATCTTTGAGCACGAGGATGTGCTGAAACGTCTGGCCGTGCTGCCCGACAGCTGTGCCGCCAGTGCCGATGTTTTAGAGAAAGACCGTGCCATCTATGAAGACAAGGGCATCTTCGATCCTCGTCTGATTGACGACATACTGAAAGACCTCCGTTCGTTCAACGACCGTACCCTCCGCAAGGATATCGGCAACGACAGCCAGAAGATCCTTGAACTGGTGGAGACCTTCATCAACTGCGGTTGATGCTCCTGCTTGACTGATATCATGACACAGACCGTTGTGCTTTGAACGGCGGTCTGTGTTTTTTTTTAATACGACCCTCCCATGCCCTATTACCTTCTCAACGACGACATCGTGTTTCCCGACCCTCGATACTGCGACGAGTCGGACATCGTGGCTATCGGCGGCGACTTGAATCCTGAACGGCTCATCTTCGCCTACGAGAACGGCATCTTCCCTTGGCCGCACGAGGGGATGCCCTTGTTGTGGTGGTCGCTGAATCCTCGCGAAATACTCTTTCCCAACCGGTTCCGCTACAGCAAGAGTCTTCGACGTGTGGTCAATAGCGGACGGTTCGAGGTTAGGATTGACACCTGTTTCGAGCAGGTGATGCGTGGATGCCAACAAACGGGACGGAGAGACGAGACAGGCACATGGATTACCGAGCCGATGGTGGAGGCCTATTGTCGGCTTCATCAAATGGGAGCGGCTCACAGCTTCGAAACTTTTTACAATGGTCAGTTGGTCGGAGGGTTGTACGGCGTATCGACCCGCAACTACTTCTGCGGCGAATCGATGTTCCACACTATGACCGACGCATCGAAAGTAGCCTTGGTACGGTTGGTGGAGTTCTGCACCCTGCATGGGTTCCTTTTCATCGACGCACAACAAGAGACAGAACATCTCAACTCGCTGGGTGCCATTCCTGTCCCTCGAAACACCTTTCTTGACATGCTGCCGCACACGGTACCGACACCCACACTCCGCCGACGCTGGCGACAGCACACGGTGGCACTCCTCCTCGGTGGCAACCAAGGCAACCGAGCCTCTTTGATGGAGCAAGCCATTGCCAAGATTGAAGAGCAGATAGGTGTTGTGAGCCTACAGAGTCCCCGCTACGAGACAGCACCCTGGGGATTCGTGAGTCCCCTACCCTTCCTCAACTGTGCCGTCATCGTCGACACCGACCTAAGCAGCGACGAGGTGTTGCGTCGAGCATTAGATATCGAGAAAGAACTTGGCAGACAACGCCACCCAAACGCCACCCAACGTTACAGCGACCGTCCTATCGATATCGACCTCATCTTCTTCGACAGCCTCTGCTGCGACACTCCCACCTTGCAACTGCCCCACCCACGGATGTCGCAACGGCGGTTTGTGCTGCAACCCTTGGCCGACATCATCCCCGATTATCTCCATCCCGTACTGAAGAAGACTGTGTGTCAACTATTAGACGAATGTAACGACACAAGCGAGGTGAAAAAAATTGATGGGTGAGAGTCGATTTTTTGTTTTTCGCCTTGCCATGAGACGGTAATAGACACACCATCTGTACCTCCAAATAGCAATTATTGCATACGTAAACAGCTAATATTCCGTATACTGATTATTTTTTATGAAAATTTATTTTGTCAGATTAAAAAATAGCACTACTTTTGCACTCCGTTTTTACAGCGGATTGTATAGATAGGAAATATATAAATATCTAAATAAAAGTATAAAATGTACGCAATAGTTGAAATCGCAGGAAAGCAATTCAAGGTTGTGCAAGATCAAAAGATCTTCGTGAACCGTCTTCAGAACGAGGAAGGCAGCGAGGTTTCTTTCGACACCGTGATGCTCAAAGACAATGATGGTAACGTTACAGTTGGCAAGCCCTACATCGAAGGTGCC
>CAJOQB010000219.1 GCA_905236405.1 uncultured Bacteroidales bacterium | reverse complement strand
CCGAGAACGAGCCGTTCCTGATTGGCAAGGCACAATGCCTTGTCGAAGGCAAAGACGTCACACTCTTCGCCTGTGGTCATCTTGTGTGGGAAGCATTGCAGGCTGCCGACGCTCTCGAGCAAGAAGGCATCAGTGCCGAGGTAATCAACATCCACACCATCAAACCTCTCGACAAAGAGGCCGTCATCGCTTCGGCTCGCAAGACGGGAGCCGTGGTCAGCTGTGAAGAGCACCTCTTCAACAACGGACTGGGCGACAGCATTGCCCAGGTGCTGGCACTCCACTGCCCCACCCCCATGGAGTATGTGGCTGTCGACGACCGTTTCGGCGAGAGCGGCACCCCCGACGAGATGCTCACCAACTACGGACTCCGTGCCAGCAACATCGTGGAGAAAGTTCATGCAGTGCTGAAACGGAAATAGTGCATGAAGAACAGTATCGCTATCTTTTGCGGATCGCACAAAGGAGCCAATCCTCATTTCGAAACGGAGATAGAGCGGCTGGGGTCGATGATGGCCAGCCAGCATCGCACATTGATCTACGGAGGAAGCAACAAAGGGTATATGGGTACCGTTTCCAATCCTTTTGTTGCTTCGGGTGGCAATCTTGTGGCCATCATCCCCCACCTTTTCCCGCATGAAGTCATCCATTCACAGCCCGCATCACACCTCATGGTGGTGGAGAGCATGCAAGAGCGGAAGCAACAGATGCTCGACCTTGCCGACGTTTTCATCGCCCTGCCTGGCGGTGTGGGCACCCTCGACGAACTGACCGAGGTACTCTCGGCCATACAGCTGCACCTTGTCGACAAAACGGTGGCTTTGCTCAACATCGACGGCTTCTTCGACCCCTTCCTCCAGCAACTACAGTCGATGGTTCGCGAAGGGTTCATGCAGCAAAGCCTACTCGACCGCATCCTCGTCGCCTCCTCTGCCGAGGAGGTGTTGGACAAGGTGGACAAGGACTAAACAAACCATTCATTATTGTACAATCACCCTATGACAGAAGAAGAAATAGTTCAAAATAATGGCATTGCCGACTATGGTGAAGACAAGATTGTCCACTTGGAGGACATGGAGCACATCCGCTTGCGTCCCGGCATGTACATCGGCAAACTGGGTGACGGATCGTCGCACGACGACGGTATCTATGTGCTCATCAAAGAGGTGGTCGACAACGCCATCGACGAGTTCACCTCGGGATTTGGCAAACGTATCAACATCACCGTCAACTATGCCGAACGGCGTGTCGGCATCCGCGACTTTGGCCGCGGCATCCCCTTGGGCAAGCTGGTCGAAGCGGTGTCCAAACTCAACACCGGTGCCAAATACGACAGCAAGACATTTCAAAAGTCCGTCGGTCTGAATGGTGTGGGTACAAAAGCCGTCAACGCCCTCAGCAGCTTCTTCATGGTCAAAGCCATCCGCGAAGGCCAGTGTCGCACCGCCCTGTTCAGCGAAGGACAATTGACCGAGGACAGCGGCATCGTTGCCGCCTCGCCCGACGAGGAGAACGGCACCTATGTCGAGTTTATCCCCGACAGCAAACTCTTCGGCAACTATCATTTCGTGGGCGAGTATGTCGAGGATCGTGTACGCAACTACGTCTATCTCAACCGCGGTCTCACCATCTATTTCAACGACAAACGTTACTATTCCAAAAACGGGTTGCTCGACCTGTTGGAACACAACCTTGACGCCGACCCACTCTACCCCATCGTGCATATCAAAGACGGAGACTTCGAGTGCGCCTTCACCCACATCAACGGACAAAGTGGCGACAGCTACTACAGCTTTGTCAACGGACAGCATACCACCGAAGGCGGCACCCATCAGAGTGCTTTCCGCGAGGGCTATGCCCGCGTGGTACGCGACTTCTTCAAAAAAGACTGCGAACCCAACGATGTGCGGCAAGGTCTCGTTTGCGCCCTTTGTGTACGCATCCAAGAACCCGTGTTCGAGGCCCAAACCAAGACCAAGCTGGGCTCCACCCATCTGGCCCCCAACAACCAAGACGGCACCAACGACAGCCCCGTACTGAAGACCTATGTGCTCGACATTCTCAAGACCCATCTCGACAACTTCCTCCACATGAACCCGGCCACCGCCGAGGCCCTGTTGCAGAAAATCAACCAGAACGAGAAAGAGCGCAAAGAGATTGCCGGCATCAAGAAGATTGCCCGCGAAAGCAGCCGCAAGGCCAGCCTCAACAACCGCAAGCTGCGCGACTGCCATGTACACTATAACACCAATCATGCCCGTCGGCTCGAGACCACCATCTTCATCACCGAGGGCGACTCGGCCAGCGGCAGCATCACCAAGAGCCGCGATGTCGCCACCCAAGCCGTCTTCAGTCTTCGCGGCAAACCCAAGAACACCTACTCCATCACCAAGGCCGGCGTCTACGAGAACGAGGAGCTCAACCTGTTGCACAACGCCCTCGACATCGACGACGGCATCGAGAACCTCCGTTACAACAACGTCGTCATCGCCACCGATGCCGATGTCGACGGCATGCACATCCGCTTGTTGTTGCTCACTTTCTTTCTCCGTTTCTATCCCGAACTTATCCGCACTGGCCACGTCTACATCCTGCAGACCCCACTTTTCCGTGTCCGCAACAAGACCAAGACCAGCTACTGCTATACCGACGAAGAACGCATCGAAGCCATCAAAGCCACTAACAACGCCGAAATCACACGCTTCAAAGGCCTTGGAGAGATCTCTCCCGACGAGTTCAAGAACTTTATCGGCAAAGACATGCGGCTCGACCCCGTACTGCTCCACAAAGACTTCGACACCAAGGAAGTGCTGCGTTTCTACATGGGCGAGAACACCATGGAACGTCGCCAGTTCATCATGGAGAACCTTCGTGTCGAAGACGACGAGAGCATCCTCCTCAGTTAATCCCATCCTTGTTCACCCTTTAAACCCCTTAACCCTATGCAGAATTTTGAATATTGCACCCCCACACGCCTCCTCTTTGGACGCGGTGTGGTAGAGCGTCTGCCCGAAGTGATGAAACCACTGGGCAAACGAGTCTTGATGACCTACGGTGGCGGCAGCATCAAACGCAGCGGCCTCTACCAGCGAGTGAAAGAATTGCTGAAAGACTTCGACCTGTTCGAACTCTCCGGCATCGAACCCAATCCCAAGTACACACAGAGCGTCGTCCCTGGGGTGAAGATGTGTAAAGAGCACCACATCGACGTCATCCTTGCCGTCGGCGGTGG
>CAJOQB010000218.1 GCA_905236405.1 uncultured Bacteroidales bacterium | reverse complement strand
GTGGTGAAGCTGACGGTGTCGCTCCAGTCGCTATACACCAAGCCGTTGCCACAATTGGCGCGGACAGCCACGTTGTAGGTGACGTTGGCGGTGAGACCTGTGACGGTGTAGGGATTGGTGTTGGCGGTGTATTCCTGGTCGAAGGTGGTGTTGAAGACGTGGATGGTCCACTGTGTCTCGTTGCCGCCGGCAGTCCAGCTGACAACGGCCTGCTGACCTTGTGCGTCGACCTCAATCTCAGTGGGAGCGAAGCAAGGCAAGCTGTCGGTGGTGAAGGTGACCATACCCCAGTCGGAGACGATATCCTCATCGGCGTCGCAGATGGCGCGGACACGTGCGGTGTACTGTGTGGCAGGGGCAAGGGCGTTGAAGGTGTAGGTGTAGAGGTTCGACACGGAGGTGGCGGCGGGCCATGTGGTTTCGTTGGCTGCCTTGACGGCCACTTCATACTGTTCGGCAGCACCCGTCCAAGCGATGGTGGCCGACTGATAGTCGTTGCTGGTAACGCTGACCGAGGGGATACCGCAGCCGGCGCCGCAGGCGATGAAGTTCATGTTGGCACGGGCGCTCATCACACCATAATTGTAGCTGTCGGGAGGATTGGTGACATCAGGGATGGTGTAGTCGTTGTACCAATAGCTGGTCTTGTTGCCTGAGCAGGAGGTGGTGGTGAAGTATGCCGAGCAGCTGTAAGTGCCTTGGTAACGGGCGATGGCCACTATCACGTTGCTGTGACCGTCCCAAGTAAAGGTAGAGTCGAAGAGGAAGGTCTTCCAACCGCTGCCGGTAAAGTTGAGGGAACCGGTATAGACAAGGGTGAAGGTGCTGTCGACGACTTCGAAGTCGGGCTGGTTGATGGAGTTGAACTCGCTCCGTGTGGTGTTGGCCATGTAGATCATGCAGCTGTCGAAATAGAGGCCTTGGCCACTCTCTTCATAGACTTCGAACTGGAAGGCGCTGATTTCGGCTCCGCCCACCATGACCATCTCGGCACTGTCGAGGATGGTTTGGGTGTAGCTGTAGTTGTAGCAGCTGTTGCCAATGGTGTAGTAGGTGTTGCCGGCATTGCCGCTGCCGGTGGTGGTGGCGACGAGTGCGTTGTCGCAGATGGTGGTGCTGAACAATGCCTCACGCGACACAGCACTGGAGTCGTTGTCTGTGCAGATGCCTTGCACTGTCCAATGGTAGGAGGCCATGGAGTCGAGGTCGGTGATGCTGATGCTGTTGGTGTTGGTGGTCAACGTGACATCGGTGTCGTCGTTGTAGTAGTGGACAATATAGCTGTTGGCATTGCCCGTCCAGGTGAGGGTCACCGAGGAGACGCCGGCCTGTGCCACCATCAATCCGGTGGGACGTGCACAGGTGGGGGGTTGACAGCTGGTGGTGTAGGTGACAAAGGTGCCGCTGAGCGTACTGCAGTTGGATATACTGTAGATTTCCTCATCGAAAGGATCGGTGATGGTGAAGGAGCATTCATTATCATAATTGCCGACAACCCAGTTGAACTGGATGGGGCTACCGGGGCACACGAGGATAGACTCGGTGTTGCTGCTACCAGAGTTGATGGTGGCGCTGCCAATCATGATGCTGTTCTGATAGATTTCGATACCAGCTCCATTCCATCCGTCGCCATAGCTGTCCACCATATCGATGGTGACATAGCAGCCTCCGTCGCAGACAGCGGTGTGGCCGGTGCCCATAGTCCAAGGACTCTGTTCGTTGCCGCAGTCGCTACGCACATAGAAATAATAGGTGGTGGCAGCCGTCAAACCCGAGACAGTGTAGGGGTTGGTGGTGACCGTCTGAGGCGTGTAGGCGCCGAAGTTGGTGATAGGCACGGTGTCGTAAACCAACTGCCATGCTGTGGTTCCGTTGGCATTCCAAGAGAGGACGACCTCGGTGGTGGTGTCAGAGGTGGTGGTGATGTTGCTTATCGGCAGACAGTCGGGAGCACGGCTGACGGTGATGTCGTCGACGTAGACATAGGAATAGTTGCTGGTGGTGCCACGGAAGGCGATGCGGTCGGCTGTGCCAGTGTAGCCGGCAAAGTAGACGGTGACGGGGGTTGCGCTGTAGCTGTCTGCGGGGACGGTCACGTTGGTGAGGGGGACGAAGGTGTTGCCTTCGAGCACACCCACCTGGAAGGTGTCAGGCATGGAATAGCTTGATGCATAGACATAGAACTGCATCTGCAACGTGTCGAGACCCTGCATGCGAGGCAATGCGATGATGTTCTCTGTGGAACTGTAGTTCGACATATAGAAATAGAGCGAGTGGGTTCCCGTGTGGGAGTAGTAGTCGTAGGCATAGGGATATTCATTTGTGGTAGGATTGTACCAGCAGAAGGGTGTTGCGTAGTTTTCGTCGGTCTCGAAGCTGGTGGTATAGGGTATGCTCTGGAAGGGATAGCACTCGGTACGCATCGTGTAGGCGGTATAGTCAGAGCTGTCGTCGTTGCAGAGGGTGGTGATGTGGAAGTAGTAGGGGGTGTTGCCATCAAGACCGGTAACGGTCAAGCTGTTGGTGGTCAAGTTGAGCGAGGTGCATGTCGAGTCGGGTGTGGAAAAGCTGTGGTCGGTGTAAACCACATGCCATCCCGAGGCCATTTCGTTGGCATCCCACGAAAGGGTGACCATCTCGTGACTTATCGTGTCGATGGTGATATGCTGCACCACCGAACACTCGGGGATATAGGTGATGGAGACATCGTCGACAACTATTGAACCCGATGAATAGAGACCATATACCGACATACGGATGGCAGGACGATGGCCCTCGCCCTCGTAGCCGGCAAAGCTGACGATGAAGGGGCTGTCATTATAATCTCCCACAGGGAGAGTGACAACTTCCCAAGGAACAAAGGTATCGTTTGTGTCGATGACACCCACTTCGACCAAATCGGGGGTGCTCCAAGAATCGGCATAAGCGTAGAACGACATCTGGAGATTGCTCAAGGTGTCGAATGCAGGCAGAATGATTGCCTGCACGCCTGTGTCGGCATAGCTGTTGTAATGGTAGAAATACAAATCTTTGCTTCCCGTGTGGGCATCGTAGTCATAGACATAAGGATAATTAGAGTAGGTGGACACAGAATTCCAGCAGAAGGGGATCTCGGGGTTGTTATAATCATAGTTGTAATCCTCGAACCCTTCGTACATGGGCACGGGGTTGGCAGCGGAGCAAGCGGTACGAATGGTGCCATGAGCCCAAGGGCTGGTCTCGCCGCCACAGTCGGCCTGCACGTAGATATGGTATTTGGTGTTGGCCATAAGGTCGCCAACCAAATAAGGATTGTCGCTGGTAGAGGTGACATCCCAGTCTTCGAAATTGGTCACCACCGTGTCGGAGACAATGACATTCCAGTTGGTGGCTGTGCCGTTTTCGTTCCAAGTGATGGTGAGGCTGTCGGCAACAGGGCTGCTGCCCGAGACGCTCGTCACAGGAGGACAGGAAGGCACTTCTGTCACACTCAGGTCATCAATAAAGATGGTGTAACCATAGTAGGAGGCGTAGCCATAACCGTTGGCACGCATGGCAGGAGTCAGCGTGGGAGTGGTGACGCTGCTGTAGTATACCACCACAGGGTCATCGGGATAGGCGCCCGTGGCCAGCTCGAGGGTGTCGATGGCGACGAAGCTACCATTGCTCATATAACCCACCTCGAAGGTCTCGGGAATATAATAGCTGCTGTAAGCGGTGATGTAGAACGACATCTGCAGAGGGCTCGAGTTGTCGAAAGTGGGAAGGGTGAGCAACTCTTCTGCACCAGTGCTCGACTCGAATTCCAGATAGGTGGAGTCGGTGAGGGCATTGGGAGCCCAAACGTATACTGCAGGGAATGTGCCGGCACCGCTGGAACCCTGCGACTGGGCAATCCAGCAATAGGGCAGCATACCGGTGGGGATGCCTTCGAAACCGGTGGTATAAGGCACCTGTGCCAATGCACTACAAGGCGTGGTGAAGACAACAGGCCCCACGACGCTACTGGTGCTGCCGTTGCCGCAGTCGGACTGGACATAGACATAGTACATGGTGCCCGACTGGAGGTTGTCAGCATAGAAGAAGGTGTCGGTGGTCGTCTCGGGCGTCAGGTTGCTGAAATCGGTCAACGCACTGTCGGACACATACACATTGTAGCTGACGCCGCTGCCTGCCGAAAGCCAGCTGACGAAGCAGCTGTCGCTCGACACAGCGCCACCCGCCAGATTGAGCGGACGCATACAGGGCATTGAGGAGGAATAGGAGAAGGTACATTTGGGCAGGAAGTCCTGTACAGTAGGTGCGTAATCATAGTAGTTCCTGATACCGTTGCCAGTGTAGCTCATACCATTGAACGAGGCAGACGAATAGTTGACACCAGAGGTTTGGATGAATTCAACCATCAGGTTACCACCCGTCGTGGGATAGAGGTAAGGAACGTCAAAGAACACCTCCATAGTTCCATTCGACGCAATGGTCAACTGTCCCGTCCACACAGTGGTGAGCGTTGTCGTAGTATCAAAATCAGAGCCAAACGAGTTGTCTGACTTGATACCCAACGAGACAGTCATCGTCGAAGGATACGTATAGCCGCTTGACGACGAGTAGAACACCATCGACGAGATGTAGTTGCCACGAACGGCAGTCAACATCGTGTCATGGTAGAAGAACTGGGAGTGTTGTGCAGCGTCCATGTACAAGCCATAGATGGGCACATAGTCGTTTGTTGCACTCCCGTTGGCGACCGTGATGGTCGACACCTGTGCTTGTGCGAAGCCCGGAGCGATGGCCATCAACAGACCCACGCACAACGAAAGGAGTTTTGTACTTTTAGACATGTTTTTTTTAAATTTGATTAATAAATACTTGAATTCAACTAATTAAATCTTTTTACCTGTTGCGACAGGAAATGCAAAAGTACTTCTTTTTCCCAACTGGGCAATATTTATCTGCTCTTTTTTGAATATTTAATCATTTTTTTTGCCGTTCCGCCCTTTCTTTTTATCTTTGCACTTTCCAAAGGAGACAAAAACTTTCATCTATGAAGAATATTTTTATACTGTTATCCATGGTGTTGTGCTGTCTCGGCATGACGGCGCAACCTGCTGTAGACCTCTCCGAGTTGGAGGGTCAGAGTTGTATATCTATTATGGTGGGCAAACGGGCGTCGAAGGACGGGTCGGTCATCAACTCGCATCACTGCGACGGACGCTACCGCACCTGGATGCACATCGAGCCGGCTGCCGACCATCCGCAGGGCTCCACCTACAAGGTGCTGCGTGGCACCATGCACACCGCCTACTACGGCGACACCACCGGCGTGCGTGTCATGGGCGAGTTGCCCGAGATACAGCACACCTATGCCTACCTCAACACCTCCTACCCTTGCATGAACGAGAAGCAGCTCTTCATCGGCGAGACCACCTTCGGCGGCCCCGACATCCTGGTCAACGAGAACGGCTGGTTCACCATCGAGGAGCTGGAACGCATCGCCCTGCTGCGTTGCGACAACGCCCGTGCCGCCGTGCGGCTCATCGGCTCGTTGGTCACCCGCTATGGCTATGGCGACGGCGGTGAGTGCATCACCATCGCCGACCGCGACGAGGTGTGGCAGATGGAGATCCTCGGCGAAGGGCCCGACAAGGTGGGCGGCATCTGGGCAGCCCAACGCATCCCCGACGACCACGTGGGTGTGTCGGCCAACATCCCCCGCATCGGACGCCTCCAACGCGACAACCCCAACTACTTCCTCTGCAGCGACAACATCGAGAAAGTGGCCAAGAAATACAACCTGTGGGACGGCAAAGGCGAGTTCATTTTCTGGAAAGTCTTCAACACCGACTGGGCCAAAGGCAAGAACTTCCGCGAACGCGAGTTCTTCGTGCTCAACGCCCTCGCTCCCTCGCTCCATCTTTCGATGGACATGGACGAGCTTCCCTTCTCGGTCAAACCCGACGAGGGAGTCGACGTGCAGAAAGTTATGGAACTGCTCCGCTCCACCTTCGAAGGCACCGATATGGACATGTGCCAAAACCTCAAGATGGCCGTCAATCGCAAGGATGCCGACGGCAACACCTATGTCGACACCACCGTCAGCCCCATCGCCAACCCCTGGATGAGCAAAGCCATGGAGAACACCTTCAACTACCTGAAGCCTGGCACCGTCACCTTCCGCCGCACGGTCAGCGTGGCATGGTGCTCCTATAGCGTGGTGGGTCAGATGCGCGACTGGCTGCCCGACGCAGTGGGCGGCGTCTGCTGGGTGGCCCTCGACAACCCGGGACAGAGTCCCCGCATCCCCGTCTTCTGCGGCACCACTCGCCTGCCCTCTTCCTACGACGTCTGCGGCCAGCACGGCTACAACGAACGTGCCGCCCTGTGGAAATTCCGCAAGGCCAACAAGCTGGCCACCGTGCAGTGGCAACGTACCAAGGACGTGATGGAGAAACAACGCACCACCCTCGAGAACAACGCCATCAAAGGCATGGAGAAAATCGAACGCCAGATTGTCGACATCGACCGCGACGAGAACCTCGGCGAAGGACAGAAACGGGCACGTATGGCCAACATCCTCAACGACTACACCTACAAACAATACGATGCCGCCGCCGACGCATGGCAGAAGCTCGAGGAACGCTACTGGACCATGTTCGGCATGGGATTCTAAGCTCTCGTCGCAATGAGAAGAAACATCACCCTTATCGTCATCATGCTCCTGACCCTGTCGCTACAGGCTCAGGAGCTTTTTGTCGGCAGCTACAACATCCGGTACAAGAACAGCCACGACTCGACCCAAGGCGAAGTGTGGCAGGTACGCAGCCGCGTGATTTGCGACCAAATCAACTTCGAGCAGCCCGACATCTTCGGCACCCAAGAGGCGCTCATCGGCCAGATACACGACATGCTGTCGCTCCTCGACGGCTACCGCTACACCGGTGTGGCTCGCAACGACGGCCATCAGGCAGGCGAGCATTCCGCCATCTTCTACAAAGCCGACAAGCTGCGACTGGTCGACAGCGGCAACTTCTGGCTCAGTCCCACCCCCGACCGACCCTCCAAGGGATGGGACGCCGCCTGTGTGCGTATCTGCTCGTGGGGCGAGTTCGAGGTGCTGTCCACCGGCCAGCATTTCTTCTTCTTCAACCTTCACATGGATCATGTGGGCGTGGTGGCCCGTCGCGAAGGCGCCCGTTTGGTGGTACAGCGGATGCAGAGCATCGCCCACGGACAGCCCGCCATCCTCACCGGCGACTTCAACGTCGACCAAAACAACGAAATCTACACCATCTTCACCCAGCAAGGCCATTTGACCGACAGCTATGAAGCCGCCCGTCTGCGGTTCTGCGAAAACGGCACCTTCAACTCCTTCCGACCCGAGCTGAAGACCGAGAGCCGCATCGACCACATCTTCCTCACCCCTGGTATTGCCGTCGACCGCTATGGAGTGCTCACCAACAGCTACTGGACCACCGAGGACAACGCCGCCACCGAACAGGGACACGACGCCCCAAGCGAAATCCATTTCCAAAGCCACCGGCTACGCTGCCCCTCGGACCACTACTTAGTACTGGCTCGAATC
>CAJOQB010000217.1 GCA_905236405.1 uncultured Bacteroidales bacterium | reverse complement strand
GCCTATTTCGAAGAGGCGATGCCAGTGGCCGAGACGGAACTGCACTACGAGAATCCCTATCAGTTGCTGGTGGCGGTGGTGCTCTCGGCACAATGTACCGACAAGCGTGTCAACATGGTGACCCCCGCTCTCTTCAAGGCATATCCTACGGTGCAGGATATGGCACAGGCAACAGCTGAGGAGATATATGAATACATCCGTTCCGTCTCTTACCCCAACAACAAGAGCAAACACTTGGAGGGACTTAGCCGCAAATTGGTGAACGATTTCGACGGCGAGGTGCCGTGCGATGTCGACCAGTTGCAGACGCTCCCGGGTGTGGGTCGCAAGACCGCCAATGTGATTGCCAGCGTGGTGTTCAATCTGCCGGCTTTGGCTGTCGACACCCATGTGTTCCGTGTGGCCAACCGTATTGGGTTGACCCATAACTCGAAGAACCCGTTGCAGACGGAACGTGAACTGGTCAAGCATATCCCCGAAGAGAAGATTCCGATAGCACACCATTGGCTCATCCTCCATGGACGTTATGTCTGCAATGCCCGCAAACCCCATTGTAGGGAGTGCGGTATGACTGGTATATGTCGATACTATGCCGAAAGCAACAAACCGGCAGCAAAAACAACGAAAAAGAAAACCGCCTCCAAGCCAAAGGCGTTACCCACCGAACAATAACACTACACTATGCACTTCGTCAATCCCTTGTTCTTGATAGGTCTGGTGGCAGTGGCCATCCCCATTCTGGTCCATCTGTTCAACTTTCGCCGTTACAAAAAGGTTTATTTTAGCAATGTGGAGCAGCTGCAGCAGTTGCAGAGCGAAACGAAACGTCAGTCGCGACTGCGTGAATTGCTGATACTGGCCGCCCGCATCTTGGCTGTCGTCTTTTTGGTGCTGGCATTTGCCCAACCCTATATTCCCGTCAACAAGCAGGTGATACATCGTGGCGGCAGTGCCGTGAGTGTCTATATCGACAACTCGTTCTCGATGGGCAATACCAATAGCGACGGCACGTTGTTGGAGATGGGGAAACGCAAAGCCCGTGAGATTGCCCGAGCGTACAAACCCTCTGACCGCTTTCAGTTGGTGACCAACGACATGACGGGCAGCCAATACCGTTGGGTGAGCCGCGATGAGTTTCTGTTGTTGGTCGATGAAGTGGACCTCTCTCCCTCCAGTCGCATGTTGGAGGATGTGTTGACGCGACAGTACGATTTCATGGCATCGGCTACCAGTGCTGACCGTGAGCTCTATGTGGTGAGTGACTTCCAAGAGAGTGGCGTCCGATGGGATCATATGCCGTCCGACACATTGGTGCATACCACCTTCGTTCCGCTTGAAGCCAACCAGATAGGCAACATCTATATTGATTCATTGTCGATGAACGCTCCTGTCTATCGGCGTGGTAGCACGGTGCAGGCCGACGTATGGGTGACCAATACAGGGACGGAGGCGGTGGAGAAGGTGCCGGTACGACTGTTCTTGAACGACAAGGAACGGGCATTGGCGTCGGTCGATTTGCAGCCAGGTGAACGTCAGGCGGTGCCACTCCACTTCACCATCGATGCTACAGGGGTGGTGCAGGGTAGGGTGGAGACTGCCGACTATCCTATTACTTTCGACGACCAGTTGTTTTTCTGTCTCAACATCAGCGACCAAACCGAGGTGCTCTGCATCAATGGGGCGACCGACAATACTTTCCTCCATCGTCTGTTTGACGGCGACTCGGTAGTGCATTACCGTGTGGTGGCCGAACGAGGTGTTGACTTCAACAGCCTTACCGACTATCATTTCATCATCCTCAATGAACTGCCAGCCTTCACGACAGGTCTGGCGCAGGCGTTGCTGCCCTTTGTTGAGAAAGGCGGCACCCTGCTGGTGATTCCTGCCGAGCAGGCACAGATGGATGCCTACAACCAGTCGCTGGCACTTCTCCACGCCCCCCAGTTGGGTCGATGGATAAAACAGTCGGCAAAGGCCAGCCAAGTGAATACCTCGTCGACGCATTACAGCTATGTCTTCGATGGTCGCAACGACCAGATGGAACTGCCTACGGTTCAGCAGCATTACAAACTGCAGAGTGGTGGCAACACCCTCCGAGAGAGTTTGATTAGTATGGCCAACGGCGACGACTACCTGACCCTCTCGTCGCTTGGCAACGGTAAGGTGTTCCTGTTTGCTGCTCCTTTGCGGCAAGAGTACACCGACTTTGTACAGCAGGCGTTGTTTGTCCCCACACTTTACAATATGGCCCTCTACAGTCGTCCGTTGGGCAAGGTGTATCATACCCTCGACGGGTTGGAACCGATAGCTTTGACGGCTCGTTATAACACAGGTGATGGACTGACCAAGATGCGAGCTCTCGACACCACACAGGAAATGATTCCCGACCTGCGGGTGATGGCCGACCGCACCTATCTGATTCCCCACAACGACATCTTGTTGGCAGGGCCTTATGGTCTTTTCAATGAAGGCAGATTGGTGGAAGGACTGGCGTTCAACTACAGTCGCAACGAGTCGCAGATGGAGTTCTTCTCCAAGGGTGATATCGCCTCTGCCATGAAGGATTACCAGTTGGGCAACAACGAGGTGGTGCGTAATGCCGACAAGCCGCTCGACAACCTCATTCGCCAGCGGAACGAAGGCACGCCCCTTTGGCGTTGGTGCATCGTGTTGTCGCTGCTGTTCCTGCTGGCTGAGATATTGCTGATAAGACTGATGAAACGATAAAAGAATACGATTATGTTTTTCCAAGCACAACATATCGACAAAAGTTTTGGCAACTACCATGCCCTCAGCGACGTGAGTATAGACGTCCGTGAGCATAGCGTTTTCGGTTTGCTGGGTCCTAACGGTGCTGGCAAAAGCACCTTGATACGCATCATCAATCGTATCACGGCAGCCGACAGGGGTGAGTTGCTGATGGAGGGTCGCCCCATGACCGATGACGATGTCTACCGTATTGGCTATCTGCCTGAGGAGCGGGGATTGTACAAGAAGATGAAGGTAGGCGAGCAGGCTCTGTATCTGGCACAGCTCAAAGGATTGAGTCGTCACGATGCCGAACAACGGCTGCATCGGTGGTTCGAGAAGTTCGAAATCGACAGCTGGTGGAACCGCAAGGTGGAGGAACTCTCCAAAGGTATGCAACAGAAGGTGCAGTTCATCGTCACCGTGCTGCACGAGCCGCAACTGCTTATCTTCGATGAGCCGTTCAGCGGTTTCGACCCAGTCAACGCCACCCTGCTCAAAAACGAGATACTCTCGCTTCGCGACAAAGGGGCTACGGTGATATTCTCCACACACAATATGTCGTCGGTCGAGGAAATCTGCGACGATATCGCCCTTATCCACCAAAGCCGAGTGGTGCTGCAGGGTGGGGTGCAGTCCATCCGTGAGAGCTATTGCAAGAACCTCTTCGAGGTGGTGTGCGAGCCGCTCCAACGTGCCTTGCATCTGCCCGAGGGCTATCAGGTGTTGAGCATCGACAGTCATGCCGACCGTTCGGTGGTGAAGGTGCAGTTGCCACAAGGTCATCGTGCCAACCAACTGTTGCAGCAGCTCTTGCCGCAGTGTCAGGTTATGGGATTGCAGGAAATTCTGCCCTCAATGAACGACATTTTTATTGAAAATGTGAAATAAGCCATGCGAAAGATATTCCTTGTCATACAACGCGAGTACATGACTCGCATCAAGAAACCCTCGTTTTGGATTCTCACCATCGTGGTGCCCATCTTGTTGGCCGCCATCTACGCCATCCCTATCTATATGGCTACCAAGCCGCTCGAGAAGACTACCGTTCTGGTGGTAGACGAGACGGGTATTTTCCAACACAGTTTCGAGTCGTCGGATGACGTGCAGTATT
>CAJOQB010000216.1 GCA_905236405.1 uncultured Bacteroidales bacterium | reverse complement strand
TGGAATGGGAAGAGGTGTATGAAGGTATTCGCTACGGCACCCTTCGCAGTGAGGTAGAACGAATCTGGGAAAAAGGGAATGTGATTATCTTTGATGTCGACGTAAAAGGCGGCATGAACTTGAAACGCATCTTCGGAGACGATGCGTTGGCCATTTTCGTGATGCCACCCAGCATCGAGGTCCTCGAGCAACGACTGCGTAACCGCGGCACCGAAAGCGAAGAAAGCATCCAGAAACGATTGGGACGCTCGGCACAAGAATTGAAAGAGGCTCCCAATTTCGATGTCACTATCATTAACGACGACCTGCAACAGGCTGTCGAAGAAACCCGCAAGGTTGTCTGCACTTTCTTAGAACAATAACGAACCATGCGCCAACTATTAGAGTTTATCAAACGATTCAACTATGTTCTCCTCTTTCTGCTGTTGGAGGTGCTGTGCATCGTTATGGTAGCCAAGAACAGTTACTACCAAAACTCTCGCATCGTGGGTTGGGGCAACGGTATTGCCGGACGGTGGTACAAAGGTGTGAGTTCGATAAGCAACTATTTTGGCCTTCGTGCCGAGAACGACCGTTTGGCTGCCGAGAACGCAATGCTGCGTGCACAACAAGCCGCCTCGTACATCTCGTTCAACGACAGCGTCTTCTCCGTCAACGACACTGTCTACAGGCAACACTATACCTACACCGAAGCCAAGGTCATCAAAGCCTCTTGGACCCAGCACAACAACTACCTGATGATTAACAAAGGGTCGCTACACGGCATCAGCACCGACATGGCGGTCATCTCACCACAAGGCATCGTGGGTGTGGTGGTCAACACTACCGGCAACTTCTCCACCATCATGCCCGTGCTGCATTCAAACAGCCGAAACAGTGTCAAAATCAAACGTACTGACCTAGTGGGCACCCTCATATGGGAAGGTGGCGACTACCGATACGCGACGGTGATTGACATCCCCACCACTCATAAACTCTATCCTAACGATACCATCATCACATCAGGCTTGGCCAACGACTTCCCCGAAGGTATCCCTGTTGGCTATATCGAGGAGGCCACAACCAATCAAGGCAGCGGGTTCTACAACATCAAACTTCGATTGGCCACCGACTTTGTCAATTTGGACCATGTGTATGTAGTCGACAACCACTTCAAAGCCGAGCAAGAGGCCCTGATGGCCGCCACTGTCAAGAACGACGAAGAAAAGGAGAATTGAAACCATGAACAACAATATCGTACTTCAAAACATCATCCGTTTTCTGATTTTGATGCTTCTTCAAGTACTCATTCTAAACAATGTGTATCTCGGGCAGTTCATCAACCCGTTTCTCTATATTCTATTTGTGTTGATGCTTCCCACCAACCTTCAGCCCATTTGGTTGCTGCTCATTGCTTTTGCAAGTGGATTATGTGTCGACGTCTCTTCCAATATACTGGGGTTTCATGCCGCAGAGGCCACTTTTGTGGCTTTTTGCAGAATAACCTTTGCCAACAAAATACTCACCAAAGGAGAAGACACAACCATCGGAACCCCCTGCATATACACCGTTGCACCTCAATCATTCCTCTCCTATCTTTTCCTGTTGCTCCTTATCTACTATTTAGCATACTACATGATTGAGGCATTTACCTTCCAAGGTTGGTGGCGACTGCTGATTGCATCACTGCTCAGCACAATTATCACCTGGACACTATCCATCATCTACCAACTACTCTTCCTACGACGGATGAAAATAAGATAACGAGCCATTCCATGAAGAAGCTACTGTTCATACTGCTCTCCTTGCTCTTTTCCCTCATGGGTTGGTGCCAAAGCGACAACCACCCCGTCGGAATTGGCCACTGGCGCGACCATCTGTCTTATGGTCAAATCAACACAATAAGCATTGGGAACCATCAGGTGTTTGGAGCCGCCAACCAAGGTGTCATTTACTACGACTTGGATGACCTGTCGATCGTGCGTCTCAACAAAACCAACGGGCTAAACGATGTCGGAATCCAAACCATAGCCTTCGATGCCACAACAGAGATGCTGGTTGTGGCTTATACCAATGGCAATATCGACTTGGTTGGCACAGACAAAACATACAATGTATCAGGCATTCTCCGCAGCAATTTAAGTGGTAGCAAACGCATCAACAGCATCCGTTTTCACAACAAGAAAGCCTATCTGGCTTGCGACTTCGGCATTGTTGTCATCAATCTGAATCGTCAAGAAATCGAGGACACTTACTATCTGGGAAATAACGGTGGATATCTAATGGTTAACGACATCGCATTCACTGATCACTTAATTATTGCCGCCACATCCGATGGATTGCGATATGCTCCCCTCACACAACAATTTCTCAATATCGTGTCCAATTGGACAGTCGACACTCTTTCGGCTGTAGCCGACATGGATGTAAGCCATATCGAAACCATGGGGAGCAACCTGTGGGCATTGGTGCCTGGCATTGGTGCCAACGATTTGTTCCGCCTTCATGCCTCTACATCCTCCATCGAGTCAACCGAACTGGTGCCTGCTCTGAGCGGTGACATTCGTTCGATGCATGTCGACCAAGGCAAATTAATACTTTCTTTCTTCTCTTCGGTACGCGTCTATGACAGCAACCTAATATTATTGGATGAAGTGGGAGATGTGTCGTGGCTTTCAATGGCCGCTCTCGACGCTCATCTGGATAAAGACGGTGCTTTATGGATAGGGACGATGTGGGACGGAATGGTTTGTGTCGAACCAGGCACCCACAAACTGTCTTCTTTTTTCTTCTCGGGACCCATAACTGACGCCACCTATCGACTACTTCCCTTCCAGAATCGAATGATTCTTTGTCCTGGCGGAAAGACGACCACCTATGTTTCTGCCGGCATCGCTGCTAACATCAGCACCTTCCAAAACAATCGATGGCAGAATCTATCACGAAACAATGTAGTTGACGGACTTTATGACATCTGCGATGTAGCCGTCAACCCTCGCGATACCTCGATGGCATTGGCTGCCGTATGGGGGAGCGGCATCCTTGAGATAGTCAACAACGTTCCCACCACACTATATAACCACACCAACACAGACGGTGCTTTGTCCGCCTATTCAAGCGGAACGTATTCCTCCCTTCGCACGGCATCTGTCTGTTTTGACAACAAAGGTAACGCATGGATGACAAATTCTCTCCAAGATCAAGGCTTGGCAGTAAGATACAATGATGGTTCCTGGTCTTCCTTCAATGTTCGCAGCATGGTGGGAGACAACGAAATCGACCATATTCTTTGGGACAGTATTCGCGACTACAAATGGTTCTATGGCCGTGCCAATCGCATCTATGTGGCTGACGGCAAAGGCAAAATGGCTTTTGTTGATCCCAACAACGGCAGCAAGATGGAGACATCCTCGATTACCGCCATGGTGCAGGATCATAACGGAGACCTCTGGATTGGCACCAACAAAGGCTTAAAGCTGCTAAGCAACTTGTACCACACTTTCGATAATGGAGGCAATGGTGAAAAATCACCCGTTACGAGTCTCAACATTGTCATTTCTTCTGGCGACATTGCAGAATATCTGATGGCTTACGAAAGCATCACCTGCATGGCCGTCGACGGAGCCAATCGCAAATGGGTTGGAACTGCAGCTGGAGGGCTTTACCTCATATCAGCAAATGGATTGGACGAGAATTACCACTTTACCTCCTCCAACAGTCCCCTTTTCTCTGACAAGATTATCTGCATTGGAGTTCAACCGCAGTCGGGCGAAGTGTTTGTGGGAACAGACAAGGGGCTACAATCATTTCGTTCGACAGCCACCTATGCCACCTCAATACCACAGAACGAAATCTATGCTTTCCCAAATCCCGTTCATCCAGATTATACAGGAGCCATCGCCATCAAAGGATTTACCCGCGACGCATTGGTTCACATCACTGATGCAGCAGGACACGTGGTGTTCTCCACTACGGCTCACGGCGGACAAGCCATCTGGTACGGACGCACACTGGATGGCAAACAAGTTGCATCGGGCACCTATTTTGTATTTGCCAGTGACGAGAGTGGCACAATGAAATCTGTTGCCAAAGTACTTATTATCCGATAGCGTTTCATCATCCCTTTCCATCATGTTGCTCTCCACCCAAGCCATTGTACTACACACCACTCCGTACTCCGAGACATCGGTTATCGCTCAAGTGTTCACACGACAATTGGGGTTAAAGACCTATATCTCCAAGGGGGCTCGTGGCGGGAAAGGACGGGGACGAGCAGCACTGCTACAACCCATGCACCAGCTTGATATGGTGGTTTATAACACGCCTCGAAAAAGCGTCAACCACATCAAAGAAATGCAGATGACACATTCAAGCAGTAGTACATCGACATCTACCATTCGCACGTCGTTGCTCTTTTTCATGAATGAAGTGCTTTACAAGACACTTCGAGCCGACGAACCCAACCAACCTCTTTACGACTATGTCGACAATGCCATTAGCCAATTGGAAAAAACCACAACACCCGATGTTTCTTTCCCAATAAGATACTTAATCGATGTGGCTCGATTCTTAGGCATTGAACCCTATGACAACTATGGTTCAACCGAGACCGTTTTCAACATAAGCGAGGGGCGTTTCCAAGCATTTCCAACAAGAGTTTATCTCGAAAAACACCCTACTGCACGTTTCTTCGATGCCGAACAAAGCAAATATCTCCACCAATATCTACATTCCATTCATACCAACACTCCTCCACCCTCACTCGATTTACAACAACGCATCAAGTTAATCAACCATCTCCTCGACTACTACCAAGAACACCTCCCTACTTTCAAAAATTTCCAATCACATCATGTACTACATGACGTATTGTGTTAGATAATCAGGGAGAAGAAATCCGTCTGCAAAAAAAAAAAAAAAACTGTAGTACAACTTGTTATAAAAACAAGAATAGATTATTTTTACTATTTTCCTTTATAATTAATGTTTTTGTTTACTTTTGCATTTTATTTCATTATTAGAACATATTCATTTATAAACCTCTAATATAGATAAAACATGTGTGGAATCGTAGGATATATCGGGGATCAGCAAGCCTACCCTGTCTTGATTAAAGGTTTGCATCGTTTGGAATATCGCGGTTACGACAGTGCCGGCATTGCATTAATTAACGAAAAAGGAGACCTTTCCTGCTATAAAGCCAAAGGGAAAGTATCGGCTCTCGAAGCAGCCGTCTCCGACAAAGATGTAACTGGCACTATTGGTATTGCCCACACTCGCTGGGCAACGCACGGAGAACCTAACGAGATAAACGCTCACCCCCATTTCTCTCAAAGTCGTAATTTGGCTTTGGTTCACAATGGAATCATTGAGAATTACAAATCGCTACGCAGTATGCTTTCGTCGCATGGCCGCACATTCTGTAGCGAAACCGACACCGAAGTACTTGTCCAACTGGTAGAATACATGCAGGAGTCGCACGATTGCAATCTATTTACTGCCACACAACTGGCTCTTAAGAATGTAGTGGGTGCCTATGCCATCGCCATTCTTGACAAGAACAATCCCGACACCCTGGTTTGTGCTCGAAAGGGCAGTCCTCTCATTATTGGTGTGGGAAAAAACGAAGATGGAAAGAACCCCGAATTCTATTTAGGAAGCGATGCCACACCCATTATCGAATACACCGACCAGGTAATCTATCTACAGGAAGAAGAGATTGCCCTGATGAACCGTGCCGGTGATTTGACCATCACCAACTTGGCCAATGTCAAGCAGACACCGCAATTATCGACATTGCAACTTAGCCTCGATCAATTGGAGAAAGGCGGCTATCCTCATTTCATGCTTAAGGAAATCTGGGAACAGCCCGACGCCCTCCGCACCTGCATTCGTGGTCGTTTGAATGTTTCCAACAAGGATGTTATTCTTAGTGGTATCATTGACCACAAAGAAAAATTCATCAATGCCAGACGAATTATCATTTGTGCCTGCGGAACATCATGGCATTCCGCTCTCATTGGCAAATACTTCATCGAGGAAGCTGCACAGATTCCTGTTGAAGTGGAATATGCCTCCGAATTCCGTTATCGCAACCCCGTGATTTATCCTGACGATGTTGTCATCGCCGTGTCGCAATCCGGCGAGACAGCCGACACATTGGCAGCCATACAGCTGGCCAAACAGAAAGGGGCATTCCTTTATGGCATTTGCAACGTCATTGGTTCATCTATTGCACGCGCCACCGACAGCGGCACCTATCTCCACGTAGGCCCCGAAATTGGCGTGGCCTCCACCAAGGCGTTTACCGGTCAGGTAATCACACTTGCCCTTCTCGGATTAGCCATTGCTAAAGAGAAACACTCCCTTAGCGATGAAATGTTCCACATGCTGATTGATGAACTCGAAATGATTCCCGACAAAATGCAGTGGACGCTTGAACACAACAAGGACATTGCATCATTTGCACAGATGTTCACCTATGCAAAGAACTTTATCTACTTGGGTCGTGGATACAACTATCCCGTGGCTCTTGAAGGTGCATTGAAGCTCAAGGAGATTTCATACATCCACGCTGAAGGCTATCCTGCTGCAGAAATGAAACATGGCCCCATCGCCTTGATTGACGAAGAGATGCCTGTTGTCGTCATTGCTCCCAAGAAAGGTATGTATGACAAGATTGTTAGCAACATTCAGGAGATTAAATCCCGTAAAGGAAAGATTATATCTGTGGTTACCGAAGGCGACACCGTGGTACGCGACATGAGCGACTATTGTTTTGTGATTCCCGACACACGCGACTGCTATGTCCCCATGTTGGCCGTCATACCTTTACAGTTGCTTTCCTACTATGTGGCTGTTGCCAAAGGTCGCAACGTTGACCAACCACGCAATTTGGCCAAATCGGTCACTGTGGAATAAGACAACACCTTTCAATAATAACATGTGTGTCGGATATACGTCTGGCACACATGTTATTTTATCATCTCTGCTTTATGAGGTAAAGAGTTCCATCCGTATCAACCACCTCATAGCGAACCGTATCAGTTATCACCTTCTGGAATTCCTCACGGGTGTCATCATAATAAGACCAATGGTCTTTGAACACTAACATATAATCGGACATATAGGCCATCACAGGAAATAACGTGATGTTTTGTCTCAACGCAAGATGAGGTACAAAAGGAGCAGCAGCACTAACACTCGCATCCTCGGGAATCATATCCAACAACTGGCGGGCATACTGACGGTCGAACTGCTTCTGTCGGTAATGGTCACGGGAATACAAGCACACATTATCCCTTCTGATATTTGTTACAGGATGATTGGTGGAATAGACAGATACCGAAAGAATTGACACAAGAAACAAAACAGACAATATACCAACTATATTTCCGTACCCTTTTTGCTTCCAACGACAAAGAACAAGAAAACCACCAATAACAAGCACTGGAGCCAACTCTACGTTATAATGGAAACCCACACCCCAGAAACCTGAATCGCGACTCATCATCTTCATCAGCACAGGAGGAACCATCATCAGCAGATAATTGGGCTTAAACACGCACAGAGCCATTCCCGAGAAAGCACAGCATAACCAAAACTCCAACTTCAATCGGTCATAGTCGGCATCGCCCGTGAAATTGGTAAAGAAAAAACGCAAAGCTTGCAAGGGATGAGTCAACAGAAATGAAGCCATACTCCCCATGCTGTCCCCCATATAGTCGTAACGCCAAAAGCCAAGACTAACTCCACCCATCGACGGCATTACCACCATCGCTATCAGCACAAAATAGACAAGACTGAACACCGCGTATACCGTAAGCCAACGCATTGCCACCTTATCCCTATGATAATCAAACATTAGAGCCACTGCGACAAAAACAATCCACAACGCTGTCGTTTCTTTTGAAATACACAAAAGCACCACCAACACCGCTCCCCATCCATACCGCTTGTTTTTCAACGACAAAAAAAACCACGGAAGCAGATTTGCTGCCACCACATTGGAATGATAATCGAACGCCAATGCGTGCCATATTCCAAAGAACGAAAGGTAACTCATCATGGCAATGATGGGCAACTTCCCTTTACGGTCATACGATCCTATTAAACGATAGATACCCCATCCTCCCAACAGTACTGCTACAATTTGAATGATGAGCAACGTATATTCGCCAAAGATGGCCACCGACGGGGAAAAGAGCACCACATAAAGGTCAAAATGATCGTGCAACAAGTTTTGGTTGTCGACTGGCCATGCAAAGATGCTGCAATCTGCCCATTGTCCGTGTGCATATTGCCACAAGGCATGAGTGTAGACACCCAAATCGAGTGCATATGTCCGCATCATCAAATGATTGACTATCGAAACAAGAGAATACAACAAGGCAAAGAGCAAAAGAATGCCCCTTGCCTTTTTGTCGTCTATTCTTTTCTTTTTCGGAACAGCCATTAGAAAACCTCTATAATGGTTTGCTTGATACCATTAAATGTGAAAGCATCGCCCACACGTTTCCCTTGCATCGCTTGATAGATGGGCACTTGTGCAGAGATAGCGAAAAACTCCTCTGGTGTCCCCTCGTTATATTCTACCATGAATTTGCCAGCTCCAATACTGAGACAGAACCGCTGTTTGTCAGTAACCACAATAGCTCCATATTCCACCTTTTCGAAAGGCGGCTGTTTTAGCAGTTCCTGCAGGTAACGGATACTTTCGTTGGCGTTGCTATATTGGCGGGCATACATATCGCGAGCACGCATCATCTTGGTTCTGAAACTGTCGTAACGATCCACATTCTGCCCATATTCGTTGCTTTGCTGTTGAGCCGAATCCATTTCCTTTTTGGCAGTATCCGCTATAGCTTGCTGATGTTCTATCAGCGACTGCAGCACCTTTATACGTTTCTCTTCGCGATTCATGGTAACATAGAATAAAGAGGGCCGGCATAACCCACTCACGCCAGCCCTCTGATGAAAGATAATCTATCGAAACTATTTGTTCAAGCGACCAGGATACACCTTCAAAGCCTCTTCCAAGCACTTGATGGCATGTTTCAAGTCTTCGATGCAGAGACAATAGGTGATACGTGCTTGATGACGGCCCTTTTCGGGGTCGGCATAGAAACCTGTGGCAGGAGCCATCATGAGGGTCTCGTTGTTGTAGTTGAAGTCGGTAAGCAACCATTGACAGAACTTGTCGCTGTCATCGATAGGCAGTTCTATCACCGTATAGAAAGCACCCTTGGGGTTGGGGCAGAAACAACCGGGAATCTTGTTGACACCTTCGACGATAACATTGCGACGAGCCACATATTCTTTCGAAACTGCGTCAAAATACGACTGAGGAGTGTCGACAGCAGCTTCGCCGAAAATCTGACCAAAGCTGGGAGGAGAGAGACGAGCTTGTGCCAAACGCATAGCAATGGAGTAGACCTCTTCATTCTTGGTCACCATGCAACCAATACGGGCACCGCATGCGCTGTAACGTTTCGACACCGAGTCGAAGAGCACCACGTTTTTCTCCAAGCCTTCCAGTTGCATCACGCTAAAGTGTTCGTTTCCATCGTAGCAGAACTCACGATACACCTCGTCGGCAAAGAGGAAGAGGTCGTATTTCTTCACCAACTGAGCCACCTTGAGCAGTTCCTCTTTCGTATAGAGATAACCCGTGGGGTTGTTGGGGTTGCAAATCATGATGGCACGAGTGCGAGGAGTGATGGCTTTCTCGAAGTCCTCGATAGGAGGCAAAGCGAAACCGCTACGGATATCCGACGGGATAGTCTTGATGGTAGCGTCGCACAACTTGGCGAACGTATTGTAGTTGGTGTAATACGGCTCGGGAATGATAATCTCATCGCCAGGATTCAAACAGACAGTAAAGGCAAATTGCAAAGCCTCGCTACCGCCAGTGGTGACAATAATCTGGTTTTCGTTGATGTGAATATTATGGCGGTTGTAGTATTCCACCAATTTCTTGCGATACGACATATTGCCGGCACTGTGGCTGTAAGCCAGCACACCGATTTCGGTTTCAGCCAGCGTCTTCAAGGCACCCTTGGGTGTCTCGATATCGGGTTGACCGATGTTCAAGTGATAGACATGGATGCCGCGTGCTTTGGCAGCATCGGAGAAAGGCACCAGTTTACGGATGGCCGACTGGGGCAGTTCATTTCCTTTATTTGATATCTGGGGCATAATACTTATAAATTTTGTTTCACATGATACTGCTAAAAGAAAAACAAAGGTAGTGGGTTGAGCCACGCAGGTTCCACACCCAACTACCTTATTTATTCTGACAGATTTGTCGAGAACTGTGTCGACAGCATCAATTATTGATTATGTCGACATCCATTCTCTTTGTCATTTGTTTTCGTTCGGGTTGGTGACGTTACCCTTGATTTTGAGGACCACACGCGGGTTGTCCACCGCATTACTGGTGACAGTGATGGTCTTGGTGAAGCCGCCCACATTGTTGGTGTTGTATTTCACTTTGATAGTGCCGGTCTTGCCAGGCATGACGGGTTCTTTTGTCCACGAGGGAGTGGTGCAGCCGCAAGAAGCACGGACGTTGGAGAGAATCAAAGGCTCGGTGCCCGTGTTGGTAAAGGTGAAAACGCAATTGCCGTCACCACCTTTGACAATCTGTCCATAGTTGTGTTCGAGCGAGGAGAATTCAATCTTCGGGCCATTGGCAGGAACCTGCGGTGCAGGAGTGTCTTGTGCTTTCAAAGCGCCAAACGAAAGAGCCACAAAAAGGCTCAAAACCAAAAGTTTCTTCATGATATTGAAATCTTTAAATTAACTTGTTTCTTATTATCTTGCTTGTTTGAGGTTGCAAAAGTACTACTAATTTTGGATTGGATAACACCAAAACGATTTTTTTATTGTTCATTTAGTATTTTTTTAGAAACACGTTTGAAAAACGATTGATTCGATTCACGACTGTTGAAGACATTTTTTTCACACCAAAAGTGCCCTTTCGAACGTCAATCCAAAGTTAGAGTTAGGTTAGACTTAAGTCAGAGTTACATCAGACTTACATCAGAGTTGTAAAATCGTCAGAAACGATGAAAAAAATATACAATTATTAAATTTTTTATATCTTTGCACTTTGATAAAGCAGAGCACAAGGCACACCTTTGCATGAAAATCAAAACCTTAAATGGTTTTTGGCAAGATTGCAACAGGATGCACCGAATGTTTTGCAACGAGTGTAACACATAAATTGTTAATCATATAAAACTAAAACTATGGCATTTAAAGGACAAATAGTCATTGACACCGAGCGCTGCAAAGGTTGTGCAGTATGCGTTGGAGCCTGCCCCCTGCAGTGCATCGCTCTGTCTAAAAACGTAAACGGCAAGGGTTACAACTACCTGGAGACCGTAAATGACAAGTGCATCGGTTGCGCCAGCTGCGCTATCGTGTGCCCGGATGGTGTAATCTCCGTCTACAAAGTTAAATGTTAAACAGCAAAACGTTAAATAGAAAATGGCAAAAGAACTGAAATTAATGAAGGGCAATGAGGCTATTGCCCGTGCTATGATTGCCAGCGGTACGGACGGCTACTTCGGCTATCCTATCACCCCGCAATCGGAAGTTATGGAAACTCTTATGGCCGAGAAACCTTGGGAGACCACAGGCATGGTGGTGCTCCAGGCAGAAAGCGAAGTGGCTTCCATCAATATGGTTTACGGCGGTGCTGCCACAGGTAAGAAAGTGGCCACTTCTTCCTCTTCGCCCGGAATCTCGCTGATGCAGGAAGGCCTCACCTATCTGGCCGGCGCCGAAATCCCCTGCCTGATCGTTAACGTTATGCGTGGCGGCCCCGGTTTGGGTACCATCCAGCCTTCACAATCCGACTACTTCCAGTCGGTAAAAGGCGGCGGACACGGTGACTATCAGCTCTACACCCTGGCTCCCGCTTCGGTGCAGGAGATGTACGACTTTGTGTTCGACGCATGGGATATCGCCTTCAAGTATCGCAACCCCGTACTGATTCTCTCCGACGGTGCTATCGGACAGTGCATGGAGAAACTCTACACCCGCGACAACCTGCCTCGTTGGACGGAGGAAGAGCGCCGCAAGAACGCCCCCTGGGGCACTTGGGGCAAACCTGCCACCCGCGACCACAACATCATCACCTCGCTCGAGCTTGAATCCTCCAAGCAGGAGGTCTTCAACCACAAGTTGCAAGCCAAATACCGCGAGATGGAGAAGAACGACGTCCGCTACGAGATGATCAACTGCGAGGACGCCGAGTATCTGATCGTTGCCTACGGCTCCAGCTCGCGTATCGCCATGAAGGCCATGCAGCTGGCTCGCGAAAAAGGCATCAAGGTCGGCATCTTCCGTCTCATCACCCTCTTCCCCTTCCCCACAGTTCAACTGGCTGAGGCAGCCAAGAACGTCAAAGGCATCCTGACGGTCGAAATGAGTGCCGGTCAGATGATCGAAGACGTCAAGCTCGCCACCAACTGCGGCGTGAAAGTCGAACACTTCGGCCGTTTCGGCGGTATCATCCCCACCCCGACCGAGGTACTGGAAGCATTAGAAAACAAAATCGTTAAATAAGAATCAGTATGGCAAATTTAGATATAGTAAAACCTGAGAACCTGGTTTATAAGAAATCGAGCGTCCTGACCGAAGCCACCATGCACTACTGCCCCGGTTGCGGTCACGGCACCACTCACCGCATCATCGCCGAAGTCATCGAAGAACTCGGCATTCAGGACAACGTCATGGGCGTGGCTCCCGTGGGATGCTCCGTGTTGGCTTACAACTACCTCAACGTCGACTTCCAAGAGGCCGCCCACGGTCGTGCTCCCGCACTGGCCACCGCCGCCAAACGTCTGAACCCCGATATGTATGTGTTCACCTATCAGGGCGACGGCGACCTGGCTGCTATCGGTACCGCCGAGACCATCCACGCTGCCAACCGCGGCGAGAACATCACCATGATTTTCGTCAACAACGGTATCTACGGTATGACCGGCGGCCAGATGGCTCCCACCACCCTTGTGGGCATGCGTTCCGCCACCACCCCCTACGGTCGTAACGTGGAACTCAACGGTTATCCTCTCCGTATGACCGAACTGCTGGCCACCCTGCCCGGCACCTACTACATCACCCGTCAGTCGGTACACACTCCGCAGGCCGTCCGCAAAGCCAAAGCCGCCATCAAGAAAGCCTTCGAGAACCAGAAGCTCAAGAAAGGCGTTTCCTTCGTCGAAATCGTCTCCAACTGCAACTCCGGTTGGAAGATGACCCCTGTGGCCGCCAACAAATGGATGGAAGAGAACATGTTCCCCAACTATCCCATCGGCGACATGAAAGTCGACGGCAAACTGGCTGAGGGCATCGACCTGAACCGCCTTGTCATGGAACACGCACTGAGTGTCCAAACCAAATAACAATAGTAGAACCGAAAAACGAAAAGAAAAATGACAGAAGAAATAATCATCGCCGGTTTTGGTGGTCAGGGCGTACTCTCCATGGGTAAGATCCTTGCCTACTCTGGCGTTATGCAAGACAAAGAAGTCAGCTGGATGCCCAGCTACGGTCCCGAAATGCGTGGTGGTACCGCCAATGTGTCCGTCATCATCAGCGACGAACGCATCAGCTCGCCCATCATCAACGAATTCGACACCGCCATCATCCTCAACCAGCAGTCGCTCGACAAGTTTGAGCACAGCGTGAAACCTGGCGGCGTTCTGATTTACGACCCCAACGGCATCACCCACGAGCCCACCCGCAAGGACATCAACATCTACAAGATTGCTGCCACTGCCAAAGCTCAGGAAATGGGTATCAGCAAAGTGTTCAACATGGTTGTCCTCGGTGGTTTCTTGAAACTGAAACCCATCGTGGCTCCCGAGTTTATCCACAAAGGCCTGGAGAAATCGCTCCCCGCTCGTCACCACAACCTCATTCCCCAGAACGAGGAAGCCATCGAGCTCGGCAAAGGCCTTGTTGAGACTGTCCAAACTGTCTAATCGCAGTTACAGACATATCATTTTTAGAGCGGTTCCCTTTGACAGGAACCGCTCTTTTTTTGTTCTAAAGCATCACACTCTTAAGTACACCATTAATGGAAGATTCAACCATTAAGTATTCTCACCATCTCGGCCACCTGTGACGCATCGGTGACCGTCTCAGTAAAGGGGAATAGTTCGGTACCGCCATCTTCACAAGTTCCTACACGTTTGCACGACCCATGCACCTCGTTCACCCCCGTAGCTTCCACTACTTGCCGCACATTGTCGGGAGTAATGCCCGAGGCAGCGATGATACCAATTCGACCCTGTGCCTGTTGCACCAACTGCCGGATGAGCGAAGCCCCCTCCATAGCCGTAGGGGCACATCCCGAGGTGAGCAACTTGTGACATCCGCAATCAATCAACTGCTCCAACGCCTCCTGTGGATGACGGCAGGCATCGAAAGCACGGTGAAACGTCACCTCCATGGGTAATGCCAACTTCACCATCTCTTTAGTCAATGGCACATCAATATCGCCCTCGCTATTGAGAAATCCTATCACCACCGCAGCAGCGCCCAAATCGCGACACATCTTGATATCGGCAGCAATCACTTCCAACTCTTGCGACGAATAGGTAAAGTTGCCCGACCGAGGACGTATCAACACACGCGTCTCCATCTCCAAATGCTGTACACAATAACGGATCAATCCGGCTGAAGGGGTAATACCACCTGATGCCAAATCCTGACACAATTCAATTCTTCGGGCTCCTCCCTGTCGTGCCGCCAACGCCGATTGCAAAGAATTTACACAGATTTCCAACAACATAGAATACTATTTACCATTGATTAACCAATGCAAAAATACTACTTTTTCCAATTCCCCATTATATTATTAGTGAGTATCCTCATCTCTTTTCACTACTATTAGTTATTCGCCACACCCCATAGTGGTTGTACTTTTGCAATCGGAAAGAGAGAGAAGGTTTTCCCGACAAAGAGAAATACCATACTGGTATTCAACAGAAAATGGACTTTTAGTTTTAGGATTAATAATTATTTCTTGCAACATGCAAGAGCCTGCCTACCCAAGGCAGAACTGGGAAAGACGCCACAACTGATTGTGACGTCTTTTTTTTTATTTCATCCGTCAGGGTAAAATAAAGTGTATCTTTGCAAACGGAAGCAACGACTCTTGACAGTAATGAAACAACTGATATACATAGCGTTGACTGCCGCATGGATGTGGTTAGGATGCATGGATATGCACGCACAGCCGTCTTCGCATGAAGGGTTGACAGTTCATGTCGGCATCGACACCCTGCGATGCGAGTTCACGATGGGTCGTCTCTCTGTGTCCTACCCCGTCGAAGGATACGCCTTGCTCCAATCCCCCTCGCTACCTCATCAAACCATTGAAGTCCACAACCCTACGTTGCCAATGGTAAACCAACTGGTGGTCATCCCCGAAGGGGGACGTATCGCCATCAACATCGAGACGGACGAGACGCAAATGCTCCAACTTAGCGACCTCGGATGTCACCTCCCTTTGCTTCCTGTGTCCGAGGCCATATCACGCAATCTACCTATCCCACAGCCTTCTGCCAACGAATCCATCTATAAAGCTGACAGTTTCTATCATCCACCTCTGGTATCGCTCACCCCATTAGGCATAATGCGAGGACAAAGAATAGCACGCTTGAGCATTGCCCCCGTTGAATACAACGCACAGCGTGGTTCTCTGCGTATACATCGCCACGTGCGAGTCACCATCACCTTCCCCGAAAGCGACCATCACGCCACCCTCCAATCGTGGCAGCAGGGGGTCTCTCCTTTCTTCCCTAACCTGACAGGAAAACAAATGGCTTCACCTCAACCCATCCACTACCTTATTGTCAGTCGTCCCCGCTTTGCCGAAGGGTTGCAACCTTTTGTCGAATGGAAACGTCAACAAGGGTATGTGGTAGAGCAACTGCTGATTGACACCAATAGCCGCGACACTCTCTTTGACCGACTACAAGCACGCTTCAATGCTTCAACCTTCACCTGTCCCCCTCCCACATTCATTCTGTTGGTGGGCGACAACGACCAGTTGCAGAGCGGCAGAGCACGACACCGCATCTCGGGTTTTTCCAGCCATCCCACCGATTTATATTTTGCAGAGTACACAGGCGACTACCTGCCCGATGCTCTCATAGGCCGATGGTCGGTGGCCGATACCTCACAACTACGAGCCGTGGTAGAGAAAACGCTGCAGTACGAACAATACCGGCTTGACGACACCGCCTACCTGAACCGTACTCTTCTGGTGGCCGGCAACGAGTCACGCGATGTGGCTCCCATCGTCACCAACGGACAAGTCAACTATGTGAAGTCGCAACTGAAACTTGCCAATGCAGCGATTGACACCGCATGCTTCTATCACCCCAACTCCATTGACCAACACGACGACATCCTTCAGCAATGGCAACAAGGAGTAGGACTCATCAGCTACTCTGGCCACAGTTTCTCGTCGGGTTGGTTCCATCCCACTATTGGATTGGCCGACATCGACAGCCTGTCCGCCAATGGACAATACAGTTTGGTAATCAACAACTGCTGTCTGTCCAATCAGTTTCAAGGCAACTGTTTCGGGTCACATCTCCTCAAGAAAGAACATGGCGGTGCCATTGGATGTATTGGTGCCTCAAACGAAACATTGTGGAACGAAGACTATTATTGGGCCGTCGGTGCCAAACAACCTCTCTCGCTCCAGCCTTCCTACGATGCCCATCGGTTGGGTGCCTTCGACCGATGGATACATACCCATCAAGAGCCTTCGTCCCAATGGGCACTCACCCAGGGCGAGATTCTTCTTTCCGGCAATATGGCCGTCAGCCAATACGGCTCACCTTACGATGCTTTCTACTGGGAGGTCTATCACCTGATGGGCGACCCCTCGTTGATGCCTTATCTTGGCATTTCCTCCGAGATGACGGTTGAGTTTGCTTCGTCTCCCGTCTGTGGTTCCACTCAGCTATCCTTTATTGGCACCGCAGGTGCCTTGGTGTCTCTGATGCAAGACACACTTGCCTTGGGGAGCACCATTCTCGACGCACAGGGCAACGGCACCATACAATTGAGACACCCCCTCTCTGCTGACAGCCTGTTGCTGACCGCCACCGCTCAGAACCGTCGTCCCATCATCCGCCGCCATGCCGTATTGTCCTCCCCCGACGCCCGTGTTGCTGCCACCGAGATACGTCTGTCAAATAATAGCAATGCCTTGACAGCGTTACAGTCACAACAACTACAAGTGGTTGTCACCAACTTTGGACAATCCTCCGCCATTCAGCATAACTGGGTCATCCATTCCGACGACATCGCCATTACCCCTTCGGTATACCCTCTTGACACCTTGTTGCCACAACAGAGCGACACACTGTTGTTCACCGTTTTCTCGCCATTGCATCCCTTTGTCAACCATGTCTCATTGACCATGGCCGACAGTTGTCACGAGGGCTATTTCTCTGAACAAACAGTTACGTTTGACCTGCTGCAACCAGAGGTGGTGATAGATTCTACCGTTATCCTTTTGGGAGATGTTGCCGCTCACTCGTTGATGGGCGACACCACCTATACATTATATATTACCCTCCGCAACACCGGCCCCGTCGATGTCGATTCGGTAACGATGAATCTCATCGCACAGGATAATGATTCTTGGGTCGAAGGTACAGCGACACAACCATTCAACCTTGCTGCTGATGCCACACACACCGCTACGTTCACCATCCACACCGCCGACAGTCTTCAAGCCCTGAACCTGCAGGTGTCCATCCAATACGGCGGCATCGACCGCATCTACCCACTCTATTATCTTGCCGGCCAAGCCAGCGAGACCTTCGAGCGTGGCAACTTCACCGCCTACCCTTGGGACACCTGCCATCCCAATCCTTGGCACATCGTCTCCGACACCGTACACCATGGCCGTTTCGCCATGCGGAGCGACAGTATTCTCGGACGACAGACATCGGCCATCACACTCCCGCTATACATCAACGCCACCGACAGCATCCGTTTCTTTGTTCGAACATCGAGCGAGGCAGATGCAGACAAAGTAGGATTTGCTATCGACGGAGTCAATCGCGGCACCTGGTCGGGCATCCAAGACTGGCAGCAAGTGACGATACCCATCACTGCCGGACACCATCTGTTACAATGGAGCTACACCAAAGGCGATGAGACCGACGCAGGAAGCGACTGCGGATGGGTCGACGACATCCTTCTTCCCCTCTGCCGTTGGAGCAACACCGACATAGGTTATCCTTATTGGGTGGGACATATCGATGACAGCACTGTATCCATTGCCAACACAATATCACCATCACCCGTACGGCTTTATCCCAATCCAGCACACGATTGCGTGACACTCGATCTCGGGTCGCCGTCAGCCTACCGTAGCATCGCCGTATACGATACACAAGGGGTTCTCTGCGATTCATTCGAGACAGAATCACGCTCGGTCATACAATATTCCACCCACCATCTGCGTTTAGGGGTCTACACTTTCGTCATCAGCGGAAGCCAAGGAACGAAAGTGTTACGCCTGGTCATACAATAGCCAACATTGATGTTATGCAACAAGTAGACACCACTGCTCCCATACAGCAAACGCCTCCCATTGCGGTCGACACCGCTCCCCAAGTGGGGTTGCATCCCTATATGGAGCATCAGCCGTCGACAAACAACACCAACATCAATGCCACCCCTCGCGTCGAGACATCGCCCACCCTTCAACCAGTCGTCCCGACAACCGATTCCACTTTTCACCCCTTCTATTTCTACGACACCTCTTTTCTCTACGACCCCTCGCTGATTGACACCACCAACCAATCTGTCGGCACCGACTTCGACTCGCTCCTCTCCCACTACGAGTGGCCAGAGATACAATATCGGAAAAGCCTTTTCACCGGCCACGCAATGCCCGTCAAACACCGAGCCCAAGAACGTACCGTCGACAATGCCGGTGGATGGATTTTTGGTGCCGTCATTGTTGCCGTATTGCTCATCGCTCTGTTTCTCTCGCGAACCCGTATCAAATTAGGCGAAGCATTGGGGTCGGCGTTCAGTTTGCGAGTGATGGCCCGCATCTTCCGCGACCACAACATCATCAAGACCTCCGCCCTGCTTCCTGCAGGACTGATTTATATGATAGAGTTTGCATTGCTTGGATTCTACTTCGGTGGCAGCGATGTGGCATCATCCCTCGACGCCACCCCCTTCGGCACCTATCTCGTCATCCTTGTAGCCTGCATAGTAGGCTATCTGCTGCGGCTTGGACTAATCAGCCTGTTAGGCAACGTCTTCCAGAACGGCACCGCCATAGGACTCTACAACGCCACCTCCTTCCTGCTCCATCTTGTCGGAGCCATACTGCTGGCCCCCTTGCTGCTACTGGTCTTCTTTTACGAACCCTTTGCACAATCCTGTCTATGGACAGCCATATTTATCGTTGTTATCATATTCATCGTCAGGATTATTCGAGGATTATTACTAATTTTAACACACTCAACAAGCTCACGGTTCTATCTTTTTTACTACCTTTGCATCGTCGAAATTGTTCCGTTTCTCATCGCTTGGAAACAGATAATTTCTTTATAATAAAGATATTGCTAAACAATAGCTGAGACAATGAAGATAGAGAAAATTCTGATTTCTCAACCCGAACCTGCCGATTTGGAGAAATCGCCTTGGCGTACTCTTATCAATACCCATAAGGTCGATATCACATTCTTTAAATTCTTCGACATTGTTGGCATCTCGGCCAGCGAATTTCGCAAGACCCGAATCCATTTCAATGACTTTACCGCTGTCATCATGAACAGCAAGAACTCGGTTGACCATTTCTTCCGTATGGCCAAAGAGTTGCGGGTGTCTGTTCCCGAGGACACCAAATACTTCTGTGCCACCGAGTCCATCTCGCTCTACATGCAGAACTACACCCAGTACCGCAAACGCAAGATGTTCTTCGGGCAGCAGAGCTTCTCCGACCTCCTCGAAGTGATGGCCAAACACCGTGACGAGAAATTCCTCTTCCCGTGT
>CAJOQB010000215.1 GCA_905236405.1 uncultured Bacteroidales bacterium | reverse complement strand
TGTTGTTTTCATGGCATGATATTTTGGTTTCGTTTTCGATGGTCTAATCAGCGGCAAAGATACAACAAGAAATGGAACCACCAAATTATTTTTTCACTCGCTGCCGCCCCTGCCACAAGAAATGTTAACAGGGTGTCGACGAAGTAGACGCTAAGTGCCACTAACTGCCACTAAGTGCCACTAAGTGGAAATAAGTGCATCCAAAAGTTAAAACGCTTGTTTGAGAAAAAAGTTTTCCGTATGGAGCCCTTCTCACCCTCCTCCCAAAACCCTCCTCGGAGGGTCGGAAAAACGAAAAATGGAGTTCAAATTTTCAACCTCGAGACTTTGTTCACCTAACGGATTGCAATTTTTAACATTTAAATATAGATTTGTGTTTCAGTTGTTTGTATGTCATGAAAAAAATTTTTTTTACCAAAATGAGAAAAATCGACGAGTTTGTTCGTTTATGGGGGCAAAAAACGTTCTTATGCACACCCATGTACATATACCGACAAACAAGAGGTCCGAAACCTATTTCGACTACCTCTATGACCGCTACAGGGAAGAGATAGAGGCTCGATGTCGTTTGTTCTACCCTGGCGACAATTACCTTCAGCAGAGTCTCTTCAACGAGATCACACTCCAGTTGTGGCAAGATGTTGACAAAATAGCACGGGCGGTCAAGATGTTTCGTCCCCGGAAGCCGGTCACCGACATCGAACAGGCAACATTGAGGTTCGAGCATTATTGTGTCTTCAGGAAAGTCCGCTATGTCGCGCTCGACTCGTACCGCCGCCACAGCAGGGAAACCAGACGGATTGAATACAGAGACAGCCTGTCCGAAGAGGTTTCCCGTGTCGATACGGACAAGGAAGACATCAATGAGCTGATTGGCATGCTCGAACCTGAGGAGTCGGATTTGATAAGGCTTGTCTTGGCGGGATACACCCCGCGCGAGATAGGCGACAGCATCAATCGGTCGCAGAGCACTGTCTATCGACGAATCAACGAAATCACAAAGAAACTCAAAGCAATAAAGAAACCCTCTAAAAAAATACAATAATGAACAACAACGGCTCATACGAACCCCTCAGTCCAGAGGAAGAGCAGTTCCTTGAAGAGATGCGGGCATCCTACCAATCCACCGCCGCTAACAACCCTGACAACCGTCCGCTGGTGAACCCACCTATGAGTTATATCCGCCGGCGTGTCCTCGGCGAGAGGATACGTTTTGCCTTCGAGGTGTTGGTCGTCCTCCTGTTTTTCGCCGACTTTGCCTATTCCCTCTCTTTGGCGCCCATGTTCAAGGGGCTTGGGACGCTCGCCCTGCTCTACTGGCTTGACATCGTCTTGTCCTTGGCCGTCGTCGTCCCCAACGTCCTGTCGCTCTACTGGATGTGGAGGGTGCAGCGTGCCCCTGCCTTCGACTCGTCCTTTCTCCGGCTGTCCGACAAGAAGTGGAGGGTGATGCGTGTCGACTTCATCGTCGCCATGTCCGCCGCCCCCTTCCTTGCCGCCGTCGCCGTCCCAGTGATATACTACGAGGACAACCGTGCCAACCTTCTCGACCCCGCCGTCTTCCATCAGAACAGCGATGTCGCCGTCGCCATGTTCGTCGCGGGTCTGTTGGCCGGCGTGGCGCTCTCCGCCTATGTCTACTACCGCGACTGGCTGAGCAACAAGCGGCACCTGAGACAGGCCAAACGGATGATAGAAAAAGCCGACCGCCTTTCCTCGTCCGACAAATAGAAGTCCAATTCATTTATTAACAACATAAAAATTTAATCATCATGAAGAAAAACATCATTACCTCCGCCATGGTCGCCATCATGGTCTCCCAGTGTCTGGCCGTCTCCAGTTGCCAGAAAGAAGAAAGTGTCGAAGCACAGACCCCTGTGCCCATGACTGTCACAGAACCCTCCGTCTCTCCCAAAACGGGTGGCTTGATGAACTTGGCCATCAGGGTCACCGAGCGTATCATCAGCAAGATCAAGAAAGGCTCCAACGCCGTGCCGGTCAATGGCGGGACGGGAACCATCGCGTCGAATCCCAGCCTGCTGCCGGTCTGTGCCCTCTCCATGTACAGTTATGATCATGGCGTGTGCGTCACCGATGACGGCAACTTCTCCGGTGCCCTCTATGATATCATGGTCGACGGAGCGTTGATGGCCACCGACCATGGCATTGTCTATGCCATCGACAGCACCCTCAATCCCAACGAGGCCAACTGGATTTTCTCGAGCGACACGCTCACCTTCTCCAATCCCATCACCGTCAACCATCCCGCCATTCTGAGTGACCTGGGCATTTCAAGTCCCATCACCATCAACGGCGATTACCCTGTCTACCGTGACGGGCAGTACCTCTTCATCATCATCCAGTAACCGACGTACAGCAAAGCATTGTTCGTGCTAAACTCAAGATGCCATGAAGTTCATATGAGAAAGCCCCGCACAAGACTGTGTGTGCCGCTGTGACGGGGCTTGACAAAGAAAGGGTGCATTCGCAGGGAGGGCGGTAAAAAAGAAAACGCCACTTCCGCTCTTCCCTGCCACCCTGCACCCGAGGCACCGAAGGCCCAGCCTCACAAATGCCACCAACATAACGTGAGGCGGCAAAAAGTATTGTGTGAGGGAATGCACAGCCCTCGCAACGATAGAATTAAACACTGTGCAGATAAAACAATCTAATAATAAACAACATGAAGAAGCTTTATTTATTATTATCGGTTTTATGCTTCGCAACCCTTTGCACAGCCCAGAGTGTTGTCAGCACACATCACCGCACGGAGTTCGAGAACGCGTTCTCCGCCAAGCCCACCCTCATCAGGGCCTACCAGGAAAAAAAGGTCCTCACATGTTTCATGTACAGTGATTTCGCCACCGGCAACCCTGTCCGTTACTATTTCGCCATAACGGAGCACACCCATCAGGGTGTCCCGTCGGTCAACTTTCCCTTGCCGGTCGAGATGCAGGTAAGCGACATGGAGATACTCGACAGCATGTGCTTCTTCTGCGGCAGTATTGAGCTGCCCGACGGCACCACCAGCGGCCTCCTCGGACGTTTCTCCATCGAGGAGATGCTGCGCAACAACGGTGTCTGTGCCGTGGACACCATGCTTGTCGAGGCTACAAGGATGCTCACACGACTCGATGTCAGCCACTTTAACGATGTCGACTCCCTGTATCTAATCGGTGCCGTCGGAAAGTTTGTCCTGACGCAGCTCTCTGCCTTTGTGATGGCGGGCAACTACGACGTGTATCTTCATAGTGCACCGTGGCACTACCGTACCTTCAGACAACCACACAAACCCGGGGAACTCACCGATGTGGTGGTCACTTCGCAAACCGTGCATGTCGCCACCTCGTACAAGGGAGGAACCGATAGCATCGGCGTGGTCACCGTGCCGCCCGTCGACCTCAATACAGGCATAAGTGCCACGGGGGAGTTGCAATTGCTCTCGCTGCCTTCCACCTTCAGTTTCGCTCCCAACTGGAGTGACATTATCCTATGCCTGGATCCCTCCAACAACCATGTGCAGGTGTTGACATCGCTGTACCACAGACTGGAGTATTATGGCATCTATTCGAACTATTTCCTGCCGCTGACACCCACCACGGAATTCCACCTTGTCGCCACCGACAGCCTGCTGAGCCCCAAGGAGGCTGTCATCCTTCCCCGAGCCGGCATGACCTACATCCTTACCCGAAAGCAGTTTAACGGCATCATCAGGGAGCCTGGCTTTTATGACTTTGTCTTCCGTCTGCCCAAAGTCCACCCCGACATCTATTATGACTATTACGCCGACGTCCCCGGCACACGACTGCACTCCATCGACAGGCTGGACGAATCGACGTTCGTCACAGCGGGCCACTACACGGAGACAGACGCCTACAAGCACGAATACCTGTCGCAGTACAACGGCACCTTCAACGACACCGACCCCTCCTGCATGAGAATCGACAAGATGCTGATCACCACCCACGAGCATCCCGACAGCAGAACGGTCAAGCCCTACTTGAAACTCATCTTCGAGAACAACAAAAAATATTGGGGAACTCTTCCGGAGGAGAAAGGGGCAGGAGAGACAGAAGTCAAGTGCGTCAAGCACTATGAAGAACGACAGCCTACAAACCAAAACAACCAATAACAAAGAAAGGAGACACCCATGAAAAGACACATTGTAACCATCGTTATGACGGCAGCGTTGGCATTGACGCTGCAGGCACAGACCCCGACGACGCACGACACGGTGTACAACCGCGACAACCACTACCACTGGTCGGAGTGGTACGACACGCTCGAGGCATTTCTCAACGGACAGACGTTCCCTATACGCAATGATGGATATTCAAATCATGTTAACTATAACGACAATATCCTTTATGTACCCAAGATGCGTCTGGCCAACTACCACTGGACCGACCGTCCCATCCCCATCAAGGGGCTGGCCGTCGGACTCGAGAGACCCATAGACAGTATCTACGAGCATCCCGACTGGGTGGACACCCCCGGCCTCACCCTGCCCGAGGTCCTGCCGGAATACCTGTGGATAGGACAGCCTGCCGAACCCAGAGTATACCGGCCTATTATCTTGCCGGACCACTCTATAGTGTACGACAGCAGCCGTCACGGTGATTGGATCTACCCCATCGACTCGGTGCGGTGGGACACTGCCAACTATCGCGTCATGCTGTTGCCGAAGAACATCAATCCCGACAGAGGCTACAACAAGCTGTATGTCTACGAAGGCTTCTTCAAGTCGCCCATCTGGGTGGACACCGACTTCTACATCATAGCCTCGCTCTTTAACACGGAATGCCGCAAGGTATACAACGAAGTGACGCAAGACTCTGTTCGCTGGAACCCGTACCGTCCGTTGATGGTGGAGATAGACAACATACACTGGGATTATAACACCGACCCCAATTCCGATGAGACGATTATAGACCATGGCAACGTACAGTTGGAACACGAATGGAGCTTATATTATGGCTGTCCCAGAACAGGACGTGATGGACAACCTGTCCACTACTACTGTCAGCAAGGGATTGGGGCTGCTCTCTGCCTCTTCCCCATCGTGGACTTCAAGGAGGTCAGGGTGGAGCCTGAGGACGCCGCCCTGGGCAGCGCCACGGGCAGCGGACTCTACTACGAGGGTGAGCAGGTGACCATCGCGGCAGTGGCCAACCCGGGCAGCCATTTCGTGCGGTGGAGCGACGGCGTCACCGCTAACCCACGCACGGTGACCGTCCACTTCGACACCCATTATGTCGCACGGTTCGTGCAGGAGCAGGACTGGTATGCGGTACGCACCGCCGTCAACAACCCCGACTGGGGCTACGCCACCGGCGACAGCCTGTACCACTACGGCGACCAGGCTGTCGTCACGGCCACGGCCTCCTACAACTGTGCCTTTGAAAGGTGGAGCGACGGCGTGTGGGACAATCCCCGCACCATCACCGTCACCAGCGACACCCTGCTGACAGCCATCTTCTCGAGCAACTCCGGCATCGAGAGTGCCAACTCCGCCGCCTTCACCCTCCGTCCCAACCCCACCCGCGACCGCCTGACGGTGGAGCGACCCGATGCCGGCCCCGCCACCTTCGAGGTGTTCAACGCCAAGGGGCAGAAGGTCCTTACGATGGCCTCCGACCAAGCCGTCGTCACAATCGATGTCTCCTCCCTCGCGGCAGGCAACTACCTACTCCGCGTCACCACTGCCGAGGGCTCCTCGGTCCGCAGCTT
>CAJOQB010000214.1 GCA_905236405.1 uncultured Bacteroidales bacterium | reverse complement strand
GGTTTCTCTTTGAAGGAGGCCATCTCGACGACTTCGCGTGGGTGGCGGGGCTGATGCTCGGGGGCTACCTCGATGTAGCCGTAGCCTGTCTCGGGCCGCGAGGGGCGTATGCCGATGGTCAGCAGGGCGTCGGTGTGCTGCGGCTGTGCGACGAAGTCGAAGCCAGTGGCGATGACTTGCTGGAACTCGTGCTCGTTGATGACCAGATGGTCAGCGGGGGTGACGACGATGGCGGCGTTGGGGCAACGGCTCCGGATATGCCATGTGGCAAAGGCGATGCAGGGGGCGGTGTTGCGGCGCATGGGCTCGCACAGCACTTGGTCGGGTTTCAGCTCGGGGAGGTGTTGCAATACAAGGTCGCGATAGGCGGCGTTGGTGACCACGAGGAAGTTCTCGGCGGGCACGATGGGATGGAACCGCTCGAAGGTGCTGCGGATGAAACTCTTTCCGGTGCCCAACACGTCGAGAAATTGTTTGGGATAGTTGTTCTTGCTTAACGGCCAGAAGCGGCTCCCGATGCCGCCGGCCATGATGATACAGTATTTTGCAGTCATGACGATGGGGTTTAAACGCAACTGCAAAAGTACAAATATTTTCGCATGTCGTAAAATAATATTGTTCTTTCTTCGTAATTGTGTCTACAAAAGGTCTTTTAATATGAGCAAAGAAATTGTATGCAGCGGCATACGCCCCACGGGCAACCTTCATCTGGGCAACTACTTCGGCGCATTGCGCAACTTTATACGTATGCAGGAGGATTATGACTGCTTTTTCTTCATCGCCGACTACCATTCGCTGACCACTCACCCCACTCCGGACAATCTGTCGGGCAATGCCCGACAGATTTTGGTGCAATACTTAGCCTGCGGATTGGACCCCGACAAGGCGACCATCTACCTGCAGAGCGACCTGCCCGAGACGGCCGAGCTGTATCTTTTCCTCAACATGAACGCCTATTTGGGCGAGCTGGAGCGTGTCACGTCGTTCAAGGACAAGGTACGCCAACAACCCAACAACGTCAACGCCGGCCTGCTGACCTATCCCACCCTGATGGCTGCCGACATCATCATCCACAAGGCCACCAAGGTGCCGGTGGGCAAGGACCAAGAGCAGCATTTGGAGATGACCCGCACTTTTGCGTCGCGGTTCAACAACATGTACAAGCACGAGGTGTTTCCTCTGCCGCAAGCGTTCAGCTTCGGCGGCAACTTGGTGAAAATCCCCGGTCTTGACGGCAGCGGCAAGATGGGCAAGAGCGAAGGCGAGGGCAATGCGCTCTTCCTCACCGACGAGGATAGTGTCATCAAGAAGAAAATCATGAAAGCCAAGTCGGACAGCGGCCCCACGGAGATGAACCAACCCAAGCCAGTGGAGATAGAGAATCTGTTCACGCTGCTGAAGGTGGTGTCGTCGCCCGACACGGTGGAGTATTTCGACGACCTCTACAACCGTTGCCAGATTCGCTACGGCGACTTGAAGAAACAGTTGGTGGAGGACATGCAGCGTTTCATCGGCCCTATCCGCGACCGCATCAACGAGATTGGCAGCGATACGTTGCGGCTGAACAAGATTATGGACCAGGGCAAGGAGAAGGCTCGCGAGAGCGCCCAACGCACACTCCGCGAGGTGCGCAGTGTCATCGGCTATCGCGACTAAGAAACCAAGCTGTTTCTAATAATCAATAGACATAGAGGATGCCACCTGTGTATCGGGTGGAATACTGGTAGAGGGGACAACGGGTGGCAGCTCCGTCCATGGGGTTGCCATAGTTGTTGGTGCTGAAAAGGGTGCGGCAAGTGGGACATTCAAGCACCTGTGCTCCATAGTCGGAGGATACAACGACACGGGAATCGTTGTCGCATGGACAGGTACGTTCGAATGCCATGAATTCGTTGAGCGTCAGGCGAACCACCACAACACCGCGATGTCCTCCAGTGAAATACTCATACCCACCCACATGGTTGAGTCCCGAATAAGCGGCACTGTTGGGGTCGCACTGGAAAGTGGCGTCGCCGATGCTCACCTTGCACTCGTTGTTGTTGACGCAGGCGGTAAAGAGCAGGGCGACGGCAAGGAGACAAAGTGTTCGTTTCATTGTTTTGAGGGGAAATCGGCGTAGATGACTTTCATGGTGACATCGGCCACCAGCTTGAGGTTCTCGGGATGTACGGCATCGAGGTTGTCGCCCATGGTGTGCCAATGCTTGAAGAAGCTGCGGTCGACGTTGTTCTGGACGATGTCGATCATGGGGATGCCGATAATCTGGTTGACATACAGGTGGTCGTCGAGGATGGGGGGGGTCTCGATGTCGACGAAGATGTTGCCGTGGCCCATGGCGGCAGCGGCCCGCCACAGTTTGTTGGTCAGCCCTGGGGCGTAGTTGCGTGACACCTCCTCTTTGGTAAACCGCGGATGCTCGGTGCCTATCATGTCGAAGAGGATGCCGTAGTTGGCTCGGTAGTAGGGACGATGGGGGTGCTGGGCCCAGTACTGCGACCCTTTGCACCAAGTGTTGTCTTCGTAGTTGGTGCTCCAGTAGGGGGCACCTTGGTCTTCGAGGTCGAAAAAGATGAAGTCAATGCCGACGCCAGGGCGTTGCTGGCTCATGACACGGGCCATCTCCATCAGTGTGGCCACGCCGGCGGCTCCGTCGTTGGCTCCCGGGATGGGGTTACGATGCTGGCTGCTGTCGGGGTCTTGGTCGGCCCACATGCGTGAGTCCCAATGCGAGGCTAACAGGATGCGTTGCTCGCTCTGGGGGTTGAACGAGGCGATGATGTTCTGTCCGCGTACGCTCTTTCCGTCCCATAGGGCGGCGCTGAAGGGCTGCATGATGACGGTGTCGCACCAGCGTTGCATCTTGTGGGCCAGATAGAAGGCACATTCGTCGTGTCCTTTGCGGCCAGGGATGCGTGGGCCGAACGACAGTTGGCTCTCAGTGTAGGCATAGGCCGAGTCGGCACAAAAGACGGGGATACTGATGGCGCTGTAGTCGGTGGCGTTGGCGGTGCCGTTGTCCTGCGGTTTGTTGCGATGGCATGACGTCAGGACAAGTAGGACACAGCAGAGAAGCAGGGGGAGGCGTTGTTTCATTCTTTTTCGTCGTTGAATAATGTATGAATAAAGGAGCAAGGAGAGGGTTGCCCCTGCCATTGCTCCTTCGTGTCAATGAGGACTGTGCTCGTTATTTGATACGCTCGGCGTATTCGTTGGTGCGGGTGTCCACTTTGATGCGTTCGCCGGTCTCGATGAAGAGGGGGACTCGAATCTGAACGCCGGGTTCGACGGTGGCGTCTTTCATGGCGTTGGTGGCGGTGTTACCTTTGAAGCCAGGCTCGGTGTAGGTGACAACAGTCTCGATGAAGGGAGGCAGTTCGCAGATAAGCGGTGTCTCGGTGTCGGCCTGGACGGTGATTTCAACATACTGGTCGGGACGCAGGTACTGGGGAGCGTTGATGATGGCCTCTTCGACGCCAATCTGCTCGTAGGTCTCAGTGTGCATAAACATGTGCAGGTCGCCCTCTTTATAGAGATAGGTGTAGGGACGACGTTCGACACGCACGACGTCGATCTTGGCTCCCGAAGGGAAGGTGTTCTCGAGGATGCGGCCTGTCTTGACGCTGCGCATCTTGGTGCGGACGAAGGCGGCACCTTTGCCGGGTTTCACATGAAGGAATTCAACAATGGTGTAGATGTCGTGATTGAACTCAATGCAAAGACCATTCTTAATATCGGTGGTTGTTGCCATAGGGATAGATTTTAACTATGATTATTTATGATTATTGTTTTTTTCGCTCTCTTTCAAGGCTGCCGTCAGCCGTCGCAAGTCGCGTTTCAATGTGTCGTTCTCCTCTTCGTACGATTTGTATCGGGCTCGGTACATGAGGGCACGCAGATAAACGGCAACCACCAAGACAAGCAGCGTGAGCTGCACGTTCTTCGAAGTGGTGAAAAACACCACGGTGGCGCCCAACAACAGGATGTAGGATGCCCATTCGTATATCTTGGCGGCAGTGCTTTTTTTCATTCTCTTTGATGTTACTTTTTGAGGGTGCAAAAGTACACAAAAAAAACTAAGTATGTAAAAAAATCGTTCTATTGTTTGTTGAAATGAAAAAAATGTTGTTTCTTTGTATTTCCATTATGGAGTGTCACTGTTGAGATACAAGCAACAGAAACATATGTAGATGAGCAAATTAATAAAGACATGAAACAAACGAGAAAAGTTGCAAAGATGCTTTCTGTCGGTCTGTTGGTCGCTGGTTTGATGAGTGTGTGCTGTCTCACCACTTCCTGCAAGTCGTCGAACAACATGTATGCCAACAAGACAAAATCGTCGAAAGTGGTCAACAAAAATTACAAGGTTCATGGCAACAATAAGAAGAATGGGTCGACGTACCGCACCTACTAATATTCTTCTTTGTCCATGTCACCTAATGATGAACGAACACAAACCGACTGTCGCTTCCGACCACGGCACGACAGGAAAAGTGGTTCGGTGTTTGTTTTTTTTGTCTTTTGTTCTCCTTTCTTTTTCGTACATTGCTGCCCAGAACCTCACGCTTCGTGTTGAGGCTCCGACAGTTCTCCCTTCGCCTCCGTTGCTGTATATCTACGACCAGGGTGCGGCTCCCCGTTGTGTCGCTCCATCGACCAAGCAGGACTCGGTGTTCCGCTATGCCACGATGATTTCCTCGCCTGCCTACGCCGAGTTGCGATATAGCAGGTCCAAGGGTTGCCTGCCGCTGTTCCTCGAGCCGTCGGTGGTAAGGATAAAGCTCGATACAGGCATGATTCAGCGGTCGACGGTGCAGGGTTCGCAACCCACGTCGCAGTACCGCTATGCGCTCGAGACATGCAATCCCGACAACGACCCTGCCTTGTCGTACCCTTGTTTGGAGAATCAGGTGCAGAACAATCCCGGCAAAATCTGGTCGCCTTATATCTTGTACAACCAACTGGTGACTCTTCCTGTAGGACGCCAGAAGCAGCTCTTCGAGGGTTTTACCGAATCGGCTACCAAGGTGTATCAGTATCGGTTGCTCTCCAAGCAAATCCATCGGTTGCAGTTGGTGAACAATGGCTGCTTAATGCCCAACTTCTATTACCACGACACATTGGGGACGGAGCTCAACTTCCACCTATTGCTACAACCCAAGGTGTACCACATCTTCTGCTTCTCTGCCACCTATTGCAGGCATTGTGACAATGTGGTGAAGGAGCTGAACCACGCTGCTTCGCGTCATCAGAGCGACGACCATCCTATACTGGTGCATGTCATCGACATCGATCGCGAGAAGGAGGCGTGGGACAGTCCGCTCATGGAGCAGTTGGCCATCGCTTACCTGCCGCAAATCATGGTGGTAGACCCCTTGGGCTACATCGTCCGTCGCGATCTCTGCAGCTGGGAGGTGGACAACATGCTCGACAGCCTTTTCCTCAATCGTTAAACAAATAATACAGACAATCAATAATACTATGGATACCAATCTCTACCCGCTTAAATTCCTGCCGTTGTTCAAAAACAAGATATGGGGAGGCAACAAGATAAAAGAGCTGGGCTTCGACTATGCTCCGTTGCCCAACTGTGGCGAGATGTGGGTGCTGTCGGCTGTGCCGGGTAACGAGTCGGTCGTCAGCAATGGATTCTTGGCCGAGAACAGTCTCGACGAGGTGTTGGAGATTTACATGGGAGAGTTGCTGGGCGAGAAAAACTACGAGCGGTTTGGCAACCAGTTCCCCCTGCTGATAAAGATTATCGACGCCAACGACAAGCTCTCCATACAAGTCCATCCCGACGACCATCTGGCTCGCCAACGTGGTATGGACTGTGGCAAGACCGAGATGTGGTATATCATGGATGCGGAGAAGGGTGCCGAGATTGTCGACGGTTTCGACCTTGACCTCACCATCGACGACTACAAGAAGGTGGTGGAGTTGGGACGTTTGGAGCGTGTCCTGCATGTGGAACACCCCGAGCCAGGCGATGTTTTTTTCATTCCTGCCGGTCGTGTCCATGCTTTGGGCAGCGGTCTGCTCTTGGCCGAGATACAGCAAAGCAGCGACTGCACTTACCGTATCTACGACTATAACCGTTTGGGCGACGACGGAAAGCCTCGCCAGCTGCACACCGAGGAGGCGTTGGATGCAATAGACTACAGTCAGCTGAAGGATGGAAAGACGCACTACCAACAGCGTGTCAACGCCACCAATACATTGGCCGAATGCCCTTATTTCACTACCAATCTCATCCCGCTCGACAAACCGATGAGGAAGGACTTCTCGCAGCTCGACTCGTTTGTGGTTTATCTGTGCACACAAGGCATTGCCGCCATCAAGGCGATGGACACCATCACTCCGATTCATGCCGGCGAGTGTGTCCTTCTGCCTGCCATTGTCGATACGGTGGAGCTTTTTAGCCAAGGCCCTGCCCAACTGCTCGAGGTCTATATCGACCCCGACCAGTATCAAGGCGAGTACACTCATGCCAATGACCTCGACTGGGTGGCTCGTTTCATGGGTGAGACGGAACTTGACGACGATGAGATTGACGAGATAATAGAAAAAATGGACCTCGATTACGAGGACCACTCAGATCATTGTGATTGTGGCCATCATCATCACGATGACCATTGTGATTGTGGTCACCATCATGACGACGACTGCGGTTGCGGCCATCATCATGATGACGACTGTGGTCATCGCCACTGATTACCCTTTGATTTCTTTGATTTGCTTCTCTAACTCCTCGATGCGGTTCGCCAAGCGTTCCAAATTGCGGAGGTAAATGTAGTTGCGTCGCTGCTTGTGTATCTCGGCGGCGGGAGTGCCAAGGATGGTTTGGTCGCTCTTGACGCTGTTGGTGATGCCGCTTTGGGCAGCGATAATCACGCGGTCGCCTATCTCGATGTGCCCCACAATGCCGACCTGTCCAGCCAACACACAGTTGCTGCCCACCTTGCTGCTGCCGGCGATGCCTGTCTGTGCTGCCATGGCTGTGTTGGTCCCTACTTGAACGTTGTGGGCTATCTGGCAAAGGTTGTCAATCTTGACACCACGATGGATGACGGTGCTTCCCATGGTGGCACGGTCGATGGTGGCGTTGGCTCCTATCTCCACGTCGTCCTCAATCACCACATTGCCTATCTGGTCTATCTTGTCGTAGCTTCCGTCTTCGCGAGGGGCAAAACCGAAACCGTCGGCACCAATCACGGCACCGGCATGGAGAATGCAGCGTTGGCCAATCATCGTGTAATGATAGAGCCGTACACCGGCAAAGAGTGTGGTGTTGTCGCCAATGACGCTGTTGTCGCCAATGTAGACTTGGGGATATATCTTGACGTTGTTGCCTATCTTGACGTTCTCACCGATATAGGCGAAAGGTCCTACATAGCAGTCGTTGCCCAACGTGGCATTGGAAGAGATATAGGCTTCGGAGGCGATGCCTTTCTTGTCGAGTTGTGCCGAGTTGTATGCTTTCAGCAAGGTGGCAAACGAGAGGTAGGGGTTCTCCACCCTCACCAGCGTGGCACTGACGGGATGCTCTGCCACGAAGTCGTTGGCCACGATGACCACCGAGGCGTTGGTGGTGTAGATATAATGAGTGTATTTGGGATTGGCAAGGAAGGAGATGCCGCCGGGCGCTCCCTCTTCAATCTTGCACAGTTGCCATACCTCGGCATTGGCGTCGCCTTCGACGGTGCCTTGCAAAAGGGTGGCGATTTGTTGAGCTGTATATTTCATGGGATGATTGTTTTTCGTTACAGATTTATGATTCGGCAAAGAATAGGTAGGGCTTTATCTTGCAAAGGGTGGCTTTGTCAAGTAGCGACACTTTGAGCAAGTCGTCAGCCGATTGGAAGCGGCCCCCTTTCTGACGGTAGACCACGATGGCTTTGGCCTTGTAATAGTCGAGATAAGGATGACGTTTCAGTTCGTCGAGCGTGGCCGTGTTGGGGTCGATCTGTCGAAGGTGAATGTCGTCGAGTGTGAGTTGTGTCGACAACTGCTCCACCAGTTCGGGTGTGATTCCATAGACCTCTTTCAGTTGGTCGATGGAGTAGAATCCGCCTAATCGTTCGCGGTAGCGTACAATTCGTCGTGCAAAGGTGGGGCCAATGCCTCGCAGCTGTTGCAAGTCGAGCGTGTCGGCTTCGTTCAGGTCGAACGACAGTTTCTTTGTTTCGTAGTGGGTGGTTGATCGTTGGCTGTTGTAGGCAGTCGTCGCTTCTGTCGCGGCTCCCCTTGCCGATGGGTAATGGCGTTGCGACGCACGTTTCTTGTAGTAGTTGGCACGTCGTGTCGAGTCGTTGCGTTGCTGACGGTCGATTAGCTGTTGGGCTGTGGTGTCAAGTGCCGTTGTCCCCGATGTTTCTGCCACCAAGGTCTTCTCCTGTCTGCTTATCCGGATAGCCAGCACCACCAACAACGCCACGATGGCGGTGGCAACGATTAAGAGGGATATGCGGTAGGAGCGAGGCATGATACAATGGGTTAGTCAATCTCTTCTTCTTCATTGATGACGACGGTACCGCGCTGGTGCAGGATTTGGGGGTGGATAAACTGGTCGTCGCTTTCGAATCCGTCGCCAATGGTGACACGTTGGCCGTTGACCGAACGGATGGGGGCATCGGAGAAGATGCGTTGGTCGTTCTGGTCCCAGATGATATGGTCAAGATAGGAGGTGTCGCCGCTGTTGTAGTCGATGATGACCACATCGCCACGTGCCTCCATGGTTTGTTTGTCGTCGAGCTGGACGCCATATTTGGCCTTTATCAGAAACGACGGCTTTCGTGCGTTGTCGTAGCAATGGAGCGTGAAGCCTTGTGGATAGACAGTCCGCCGTTCGGGGGTGGAATACTGTTCGATGCGTGGTGCCGTCATGACGATTTGCAGACGGCCTTCGGAGGAGCGGACGATGCGAGCGGTATCTATGGTTTGCAGCGGCATGTCTTTGCGACCGAAGAAGTCAATTTTCTCGATGTCGTTGCGACAGCTTGCAAAGACAACAGGGAGCAGCGTTAAGAGAAAAGTATAATAACACACCACGTGCAGCCTTTGGCGACGGGCTACACGTGATGTGTTGTTGCGTTTATGTGACACTTGCCAAAGCAAGGTCTACACTATTTGCGGGTGCGTACTGTGGTGCTCTCACCAATCCATCCGCCCACATGGTAGCCTTGACCGTCGATGAGGTCGAGCATGAAGGCGTCGGACTGTTTGGGATAGGCGCTGCTGTAGGAGCCGATAAGCTTGTTGGCCAGTTCGACAGTCTCGGGCGAGGAGTCGACCGATTTGGCGCGGACGCATTTGTCGACGGCAGCCCAGTAAGCCGAGCGGCCACCCATACCGTCGTCGGGACGGCTCTTGGCATAGAGCATGGCGATGCGGAGATAGGGGTCGCCCTTGGTGCCGTCCACTTTGGCAGCCTCGTAGTAGGCCGAACGTGCGGCGGCCAAACTACCGGTCTCGCCGTAAGCCTGACCCAGCAACATATAGCTGAGGTAGCGCTCTTTTTGGCCTTCGAGGCCGTCGACAGCGTCTTTCAGGTATTTCACTGCGTCGCTGAATTTGTCTTTGCTGATGCACATCTGGCCCATCAGATAGGCTGTGGAGGGCGACGGTTCGAGAGCGTAGAGAGCCTCGGTGGCTTTGAAGAAGAGTTCCTCGTTCGTGCAGCCTTTCTTGCGCATGATGTTGGTAATCTTCTTGAGGAGGGTGACGTTGGTGGGGTCAGCCTCGAATTTCTTGGTGTAGATTTTGACCAACTGCTCGCAGGAAGCGAAGGGGCTGAAGGCGGCCTCTGTTTTGGCCATGTAGGCACGGATGTTGGCCAGCTTGGTGCTGTCGGCCACACGTTGTTTCTCAGTACGGTCAGTGGTGTCTTTGGTCAACAGTTCCATCAGTTCGTTCTCGAGCAGTTCACTGACGATGTCGTAGTTGTCGATAATCAGCGTGGTGTCGCCCAGACCCTTGTCCACATATGCCAGGGTGGCATCGAAGAAGTTGTAGACATAGGTGGCGTCGAGTTCTTTTCCGCCTTTCTCAATAGCCTCGACATAGAGTGGATAGAACTTGGCGGGGTTCTTGGGGAAGATTTGCGACATTTCGTAGGCTTTTTTGCCCAAGCATTCGACGGCATCTTCGGGGAAATAGGTGGCACGGGTGTCGTAGAGAGCCATCAGCTCGTTGATGGTGGAGTCGACGCGCTCTTTGTTGCCGGCTTTGTTGGCTTCAATGAGGCGAGCCTTGAGGATGTTGACGCCGCGGATGTAGAGGTTCTTGCTGCTGCGAGGGCAGTTGTCGACCACTTGACGCCAAGGGCCGTAGGCATCGCCGTAAGCCTTCAGTTTGTATGCCTGGCTGTAAAGCGAGGTGTTGACTACACATTCCGCACTGTCATCGGGATTGGAGTTCCATTTCTGTGCATTGGCCGTCAGAGCGGTGGCAACCATAACGACGGCGAGCATTACAAATTTCATTCTTTTCATTTTATTTACTCTATTTTGTTGTTGTCGGTGATGATGTTGATTGATGTTTGACGTTGTTCTTTTCTCATTTTGTACCGGAAGAGGAAGTTTTATTGCAACATCAGACTATGTTTGTTAATTATATTTTCTTTTTTGGAACCATGTATCGCTGCTACCCAGTCCAATACCGATGATGAAGTAGTTGCGACGCAGCAGGTCTTCGCTGCCCATGCTGGAATAGTTGAGTGAGAAATCGAGCACCGAGCGGCCCTTGCGCATCGGAAGGCTCATGCCAAAGCCGATGCCCCATTCGTCGATACGGGACAGCTCGCTGCCCACAGGTTGAAGCTGCAGTTTGCCCATCTCATAGTGGAAACCGCCGCTGTAGGTCACCCGTCGCATGTATTTTTGGGCGTTTTTGTCGCCCAGACGTTGAATGCCGACAGCACCGCGGAAGTTGTCACCGTAGCGGAGGGCCGATGCACCGAAGATGTTGTACTCCTCGTTTTCGGTGTATTTCAATCCGCTCCAAGGAGCATAGGTGGCATCGAAGGCTAATGACCATATATCGTTGCGTTGCAAAGCCAACCCTATGCCGACAGTATAGGGCTGCTCCAGCGTGCTGGTGTATTGGCCGCTTTGTCCGGGCAGAGGGAAGATGGTGTCGCGGATATATTCCGTTGCCGCATAGGTCACAAAGGTATATATCAAGCTGTTGTCGGTCACATCCATGATGCGGTGGGGGATGAATGTCAGTCCAGCCAAGAGGGTGTAGTCTTCGCCTATCGGCTGGGTGTATTGCAGACCCATGTCGAAAGTGAAGTTGTGGATGTTGGTGGTCTTCTCGCGACGGGCATCCATGATATAGGTGCTGTCGTTGCCGGGGAAATGGTAGGTGATGGCACGACTCAGATGGTCGAACAGGAAGTTGGCGTTCAATCCCACTGACAGTCGGTCGGTGATGTTGAAACCATGACCCCAAAACACCTTGGTCAAGCCGCCCACGCCCTCATAGCTCGTTTTGTTCTCACCCCAGACAGGGTCGGACTGTGTCTGAACCGACTCGTAGCTGACTGTGGTCAGCGGAAGGATGCCTATGGCGGTCTTCCACCATTTGCTCAAGGGGAAGCCCATGGCGAGATAGGCGATGTTGCCGTCGGCATCGTAGAGCGAGGCAGAGGGATCGATAAAGGTGCTCATCTCTATGCCAATGCCCATGTTGAACACAAAGCTGGTGGGCTGTATGGCGGCATACGATGCAGGGTTGAACGGGTTGATGATATTGGCAGCCTGCCGTGTGTATACCACACCGCCCATTTGTGAAGCGAAAGGAACCGAATAGGGCATCGAGCTGAATCCCGTGCCGTACTGCGAGAAGGGAATGTTGATTCCGTTCTGTGCATAGGTGTGGGAGGCAACAACAGATGCCGTTAGGGCAAGGAGTAGTGCAAAATGTTTTCTGTTCATCATCTGTTTCTAAATATCGCGTTTGTGCCGTGAAGCACCAAATAGGGGTCTCGTTCCACTTTGTCGTCGATGTGGCTTTGCAGCAGTTGGCTGTCGCCACCGGTCAATACCACGGTCATCGGCTTGGACGACAGACGGCGGTATTTTGTGATGAACGCCTCTAATGCCAGTATCGTGGCTGTCAGCGTTCCTGCCGTGATACACTGCTGTGTGTCGTCGCCCACAAGCGGAACTTGGTCCACATTGCATAAGTCTATTAACGGCAAACGGTCCGTAAAAGTATGCAGGGCGTTCAATTTCATCTGTAGCCCAGGCATAATGGCTCCTCCGAGATAGTGGTTTCGCTCGTCAAGGTAGTCCAAAGTGATGCACGAGCCGGCATCGATGACCAGCAACGGCGTTTGTTTGTACAGAGCCAAAGCACCCACCATCGCTGCCACGCGGTCGTTGCCCAACGTGAGCGGTGTCTTGTAGTCGTTCTCGAAAGGAAGGGGGAGTGTGGCATCGATGGTCTGTACTGTGACATCCGGCGGAAGAACCTTCTCCCAGCAGGGCATCGGTCCCACCACCGAGGCATAGACATGTTCAGGTTGTTTTGTCCCGCAGAAGAAAGACATTGTGGCGGCATCCAATGACTTCACCGTCTGGACGGACAGCAGAGTGTCATCTTCGAAGCAAGCCATCTTGGTGCTGGTGTTTCCTATGTCGAGAACCAGGTTCATTGTCTATTGTTGGGTTTGTTGTGAATCCTTCTTGGTTGCTTTTTGTTTCTTTTCGTTGAAAGCGTTCATGGCTCTGTCGGGGCCCACGGTGCAAAAAGCCTTGATGCCTTCGGCGGCTTTCTTCAGCTGCGGCTCGAGGATGGCAAGCTCGTCGGGTGTGAACTGCCCCAGCACATAGTCAATCTGCTGTCCACGGCCAAAGTCGTTGCCCACGCCGATACGCAGCCTGCAGTATTGGGTGGTCCCCAACACCTGTTCGATGTTGCCCAACCCGTTGTGGCCGCCGCCGCTGCCTTGTTTCTTCATGCGTAGTTGACCCACTGGCAGGGCGATGTCGTCGACCACCACCAACAGGTTTTCCAACGGCACCTTCTCCATCATCAGCCAGTAGTTCACAGCCTTGCCGCTCAGGTTCATATAGGTGGTGGGCTTGATGATTACCAGTGTACGTCCCTTGTATTTCATCTCGGCACGGTAGGCGTGACGTTCCAGTTGGAAACGCACGTCCGATTCCTTGGCGAGGGTGTCCACCGCCATGAAACCGCAGTTGTGTCGTGTGCCTTCATATTCGGCACCCACATTCCCAAGACCCACAATGAGGTATTTCATCTCGTTGTTCTCTTCTTGTTTACAGCCCAATAGGATTCGTTTAATCCAGTTCATAGTTCCGCTGTTTGGTACCTCCTGGGGGAATCGAACCCTCATTTAAAGTTTAGGAAACTTCCGTTCTATCCGTTGAACTAAGGAGGCGGAAGGCGAGGGGCGGAAGGTTGCCCCTCGCTTATAGGTAGTTATTTCAGTGTTCGTTTGATTTCGATGACCTCGTAGGCTTCGACGATGTCGCCGACCTTGATGTCGTTGAAGTTCTCGATATTCAGACCGCAGTCCTGGCCCGACACCACCTCTTTGACATCGTCCTTGAAACGTTTCAGCGAAGCCAGTTTGCCGGTATAGACAACGATACCGTCGCGGATGACACGCACGTTGTTCGAACGCTGGATTTTGCCGTCGAGACACATACAGCCGGCGATGGTGCCCACCTTGGAAATCTTGAACGTCTCGCGGATTTCGAGGTTGGCCACAATCTTCTCTTGGCGTTCGGGGGCAAGCATACCCTCGATGGCGTCTTTCAGCTCGTTGATGGCGTCGTAGATGATGGAGTAGAGACGGATGTCGATCTTTTCGGTCTCGGCCATCTTGCGGGCTTGTACGCTGGGACGCACCTGGAAGCCGATGATGATAGCGTCGGACGATTCGGCAAGCAGCACGTCGTTCTCGGTAATCTGCCCCACG
>CAJOQB010000213.1 GCA_905236405.1 uncultured Bacteroidales bacterium | reverse complement strand
TGTTTTACGATTTTTCAATGAAGAACAGCTCTTGCTGGGAGTCCAAGCAGTCGAGGGTAACCTCTTGCAGGGTGTTGACCAAGGACTCTTGATGGGGGGTGCTCACACGAAGATAGTTGCCTGTGAATCCGAACATCATCCCCTCTTTGACGTCGCTCTCCCACAGGACGGTCTCTTTTCTGCCGATGTTGGAGCGGTAGAACGCTTTCTTTTTCTCTTCAGAGAGATGTATCATCTGGTTGGTGTGGAGCCGTCGCAGGTGGATGGGCACTTTGCCGGTGAAGGTGAGGGCTCGGGTGTTGGGGCGTTCGCTATAGGTGAAGACATGCAAGTAGCTCAGCGGCAGCGAGTCGACATACTTGAGTGACTGTTGGAACGTCTCTTCGTCCTCGCCGTAAAAGCCCACCATCAGGTCGGCGGCGATACAGCAGTCGGGCATCAGCTGTCTGATGCTGTGCAGCTTGTCGGCATAGAAGGCGGTGTCGTAGCGACGGTTCATCAGTCGCAACACTTTGTCGGTGCCTGCCTGAAGGGGGATGTGGAAATGGTGGGCAAAACGTTTTGACTGGGCGACAAAGTGGATGATGTCGTCGTTCAGTAGGTTGGGCTCGATGCTGGAGATACGGTAACGGGCAATGCCGTCGATGTCATCGAATCGACGCAACAGGTCGAGGAACGACTCTTGCTGATGGAGGCCGAAAGTGCCTGTGTTGACCCCTGTCAGCACCACCTCTTTGGCACCCTCGGCGGCAATCTGGCGAGCCATGGCGACGGTCTCTTCGATGGTGGCGCTGCGGGAGCGTCCGCGGGCATAGGGGATGGCGCAATAGGTGCAGAAATAGTCGCATCCGTCCTGTATCTTGAAGAAGGTGCGGGTACGGTCGCCCATCGAGTAGCTCAGCTGGAAGGAGGTGGGGGTGCCTTTCTCCCCACGGAGGGGAGCAGAATGGTCAGGAGAGGAAAGCCGTTCCTCGACAATCTCGGGCAGCCGATGTTTGTCATTGTTGCCCAGGATGATGTCCACACCAGGAATCATGGCAATCATCTCGGCGTCGTTTTGGGCGAAGCATCCAATCACCGCCACGATGGCACGAGGGTTGCATGCCACCGCTTGACGAACGATGTTGCGGCATTTCTTCTCGGCTATGGCAGTGACGGTGCAGGTGTTGATGACATAGAGGTCGGCCTTCTCGTGGAATTCGACGGGGGTATAGCCTGCCGCCACAAACTGACGAACCAGTTGTGATGTCTCTGCAAAGTTGAGTTTGCAGCCAAGGGTGTACGAGGCGATACGTTTCATCTGACGTAGATGATGCGTCCTGCCTTGCGTTCAGGTTGAGGCTTGGGAGTTCCTGCGGCATAGCCCAACACGACATTGGCCACGCCGAGGTAGTTCTCGGGGACACCCCAGCGACGCATCAACGCTTTGCCTTCCTCGCTGTCGAACATCTGACGGGCACGATGGATCCAGCAGCCGCCCAATCCCACGGCAGGGGCTGCCAGCAGCATGTTGCCAGCGCTGAGGGTGGCGTCTTCGAGCCATGTACGTACCTCGGTGTTGCCAAAGACGACGACCACGGTGGGTGCATTGTAGAAGGGGTCTTTCTCGATGCCCATAATCTCGGCATTCATTCGGGACAGCTGGTCGCGTGTCTCCTTGTCTTGCACCACCACCATCAGCGAGGCTTGGAGTCCGTGACCGTTGGGGGCATAGAGACCGGCTTCGAGCACGGCTTCCAGTTCGTCGTCATGAATTTGCACGGGGCTGTATTTCTTGATACTGCGGCGTTCTTTCATCGCCTGAAGGACGGGATTGTTCATGGATATTATTGTTAAAAAGTGAAAATTATTTTGTCTTTTTCTTGCGGGATTGAAAAATCTATGTACTTTTGCAACTGCAATCAGGGAAATGAATTCTGTTTAACTCATTGATGGAATGCAGAATACCTGAGAAAAGATGTTTGAATTATCATTCTGGATTTTGTAATAGTGTTTAATGTGAACACGGTTGCTGTGAAGCAACCGTTGTTTTTTTATGTTGTTTTCTTTTCGTGTCCACATGGTGATTAGTCTTCATCCAGTTCGTCGAGACGTTGCAGCGACTCAATCATCTTCTTGACATCGTCGTCGGGGAAGATGGAGAAGGCAGGTTTGGGGTCGAGGCTGATAATTTCGCGACCCTCGTTGTCTTGGGTGATGCCCAAGATACAGGTGCGGTTGGCTGCCACGCGGTTCTTTTTGTCGATGGTATAGAAGAGGTCTTGGCCTGTACGGGCAAAGATGGCTTCGGGTGTGTCGTCGCATTGAAGGGTGGTGCCGTCTTTCTTCATGACCACCGATTTGGTGCTGCCTTTGGGGTAGAAGTAGGCGATGGCATAGATGCTGACATAGGTGGGGGAGGGGGTGTGAATCAATACCTTGCGGTCACGCATGATGCCGTGGTCCCAGCTTTCGTCGATGGTGACCACCCCGCCGCTCAGATAGCGATACTGTCCATGCTTGGCACCGTGGAGATAGTTGCCGTCACGTACCATACGACCGCTGTTGTCGTATTCCAAGACACGACCTTCGAGACCACCGTTGACATAGGTGCCTGTAATCCACCCTTTTTCGTCGATACGTTTCCACCAACGACCGTTGCGATGGTTGTCTTTCCATGTGCATACCTCGGCAGTGTCACCGTTGCTGGTGAAGATGATATGGATGCCTTCTTTGATGCCCATACGGTAGTTGGCAATCTTGACCAGTTTTCCCTGCTCGTTGTAGAGACGCCATTCGCCGTCGCGGTTCTTTTGGTTATAGGTGCCTTCGGCCAGCATGTGTCCCTGCTCGTCAAAGGCTTGGTGTTGGCATATCTTCCCAGGCACGGTGTAGACGTTGCGGATGCGTACCTGTCCGTTGGGGTAGTAATAATAGAAGGTGTCGACCTCGAGGCCGTCTTTGAAGTTGCCTTCGAATATCTTGCCCCCCTGTTTGTCGGTGCGGAGCCAGTGGCCTTGCTTGCGACCCTGTTTGTCAATCTGGTTCTGAGCCTGACCCACTAAACAGAGGGCGAGGAGGGCGAAAAGGATAGTCTTTGCTTTCATATGAAAAAATAATTGTTTGCTTGTTTGATGATGTGAGGATTAGTCGTCGAACACAGGACGTTTCACATGGTGTATGGTCGAGCCTGTCGAAGTGGCGCTGCCCATCTGGGCATCTTCCCGTTGGGCTTGTCGCTCGGCTTTTCGTTCCGTTCGAGAGGCACGTTGGACGTTCGACTGCTGAAGGGTGGACTGTCCGCGTGAGATATTGGGGCTATCGCTGCTGCGTTCGTTCCGTTCGTGTTCCAGCACGATACGCTCTTTGACGGGGCTGAACAACAAGGTGTAGCGATTCCTGTTGCTCGAAGGACGCAGCGTTTTGACGACAGCCACCTCATAGGGGTCGTCCGCGACGATGCGGAACAGATAGTCTTTGTCCTCCAAGTTGTTGAAGGTGATGGAGGAGACCGCCTCTTGGTTTTGCAGCTGTCCATTGATGTAGAAAAAGAAACGGGCTTCGCTCAGGGATGTGAACGTGATGCTTTGCTGTTGGGCAAATGTCGATACTGAGAGAATCAGCGTAAAGACAAGGAGTGTTATTCTTCTCATGCTGAAAGTAACGTCATTTTTCCTTGTTTCGTGTATCGTGGG
>CAJOQB010000212.1 GCA_905236405.1 uncultured Bacteroidales bacterium | reverse complement strand
GCGATGGAGATGTTGGACTGGATGTTGTCGGAGATGCCTTTGTTGAAAGCGTTGTAGTAGGTCTTGTATTCCTTCACGGCACTCGACTTCTTCTTGTCGTTGACACTGGTGATTTCCTCGTGGACTTCGCCGATGCGTGCATGGAGCACAAGGAAATGGTTGTAGTTGGCGGCCAGCTGTGTGATGAGGTCCGACTTGGTCTTCATCTGGTCGAAGTTGACGGTACGCTCTTTCTGCAGGGCTTTGTATTTCTTGTCGAACTCTTTGACGGTACGGGAGGTGGCGGAGGTGTTCATGGAGTTGATGCTGTCGATGAGCCGCTGGGTGCGTTCCTGGTTGTCGAAGATGCCCAGCACGGTGGCAAAGACCTCTTTGCGTCGGTTGAGCCGCTGCTGGTTGACCGACAGGGGGGCGTTCTCGTCGAAGACCAGGTTGGCGGTCTGCTCGTTGTAGGCTTTGCGAAGGTCGTCGGTCATGGGCTTCGACACCAGCTGCTGCCCCGATTGATTGATGAAGTCGGAGAACTCCTGCTTGAGCTGGTCGCGGTCGCAGCCAATCATCTTGAACTGTGAGAAGGAGCCTTTCTGCAGGTTGCCTTGTGCGTCAATTTGGAAGGAGGTGCTGTAACGGGCGGTGCCCAAGGCTTGGTCGTAATCGGTGGCCAGGTTGCAGAAGACGGTGGCGATATAGGTGTTGCCGCGTTTCTGTATCTGGTTGTCGGTGATTTGGAAGGAGGTGATTTTCGAGATGTTCTGCCCCGTAATCTGTCGCTGCTGTGGCGGGTACATGTTGATTAGCTGGTTGAGGAAGGTGAGTCCCTGCGACGAGGCTTGGCTGTGGAGGTTGGCCTCGTATTGCATCACTTGCTGCTTGTACTGGTCGATGACCTGCTGTGGGGCGAGATAGCCGAGATTGTTCATCACAAAGTAGTGGTTGCGTTCGATGACGCTCATGTCGAGTCCGTTGTTGACGGCCTGCTGCAGGTCGTTCAGTGTGGCTATACGCGACTTGGACAGCATGTGGTAGTTGATGGAGTAGCGGACGTTGGGAATGCGGATGCCAAAGAGGCGGAGCGCTTCATGGACATGGGTGCCGGAATAGAAATCGATGGGCTCCTCCAACTGGAACTGCATGGTGGTGAAGACATACCCCATGTTGATGTATTGCATCGTGTCGCGTTGCTCCAACGGCTGTCGTTTCCAGTTGTTGATTATCTGTTGCTCGGTGCTTGTCGCTTCATAATAGCCGGGCTGGTTGTTCGTGGCGTTGATATAGTAGTTGGTGACTACTCCGTTGGCAATCACCCAACTCGTCCCGTCGCCATTGGAGAGTGTGGCGGAGAAGGAGGGCATGAAGGTCATCATGTTGGTGTTCATGATGAGCGACTTCACCCAGCCGTTTTCCCATTCGATGGTGCCGGCCACCTGCTCTTCGTTGCCGTTCAAGGGGTCGTTGTTGATTTGGTAGTTGTAATGCCATGTGCCGACGGGAATGCCTTGGGCAAAGGTGCCGGTCACTTTCTGGTACAAGGTGTTGGTCTGCTGTGTCTGGCTGAGGCTTTCGGACAACTCGAACGAGAAATCGCCGTCGGGCAAGCCCTGCTCGAAACGGACGCTACCATCCACGTTCCAATCGATGTTCAGGCTGACTTTGACAACCTGTCCGTTCTCGTTGTAGCCGTTCACTTGCTCGGTCTTCTTTTTGTTGCCCTTGATGGTCTGCTTGCCTTGCTTCACCTCTTGCCCGTTGTCGTTCACATAGTATTGGTAGGACGAGATGGCGTTGAGGTCAAACTGTCGTCCTTCGGCAAAATAAATCTTCTCGCTTTTGCTTTTTGTGTTCTGGCTCCATGCCGAGGAGGCTGTCGCCGTCAGGATGGCAAGGGATAAAAGAATATAAAGAATCTGTTTCATATTGTTTAAATATGTTAAGAATCAGTTTGTTTTGATACTATTGTCGGTAAGATAACTCTGTGCAAATATACACGTTTTTTTTAATCTAAGTGGTTTTGGTTCCATCATGATGTGTTGGCACGATATTTGATGGTGGTATGGTGAAACATGACACTACGAAGAGATGAGAATTAACGACGCACCCAAAGATATTGAGTCATATAGTCGTCATTACGACGAGAAAGGACTGTGGAACAAGCTGACGCGACATGCTAAAAGGGCTGGCCTGAAGTTGGTTTATTGTGCCTTGCTTTGTTATTATGTTCTTGTGTCACATGATGTGCCTGCTCGATACAAACTTACCATTGCAGGTGCGTTGGGCTATCTGATTCTGCCCTTGGATGCCATACCTGACTTTATTCCTGTTGCGGGCTATGTCGACGATTTGTCCGCCATATTGGCAGTGCTCAAAACAGTCTCTTCCTGCGTCACTCCAGACATTCGCAATAAGGCGGTTGTGAAACTGCATGATTTCTTTGGTGAGATAGATAACGACGAGATTGACCGTTTGTCGGTTGTCTAACGTATATATAAAGGTATAAGAACAACGAAGTGATAAATACGGTCGTTGTTAATAATGATGATTTTTTTAATTGATTGCTTTTCAATATTATGCTTGTTACTCTAATTTTTGGAGTAGTTTTTAATTCGTTGTTATACAGTAATATGTTTCTCCTCTTGTGAATTGTTGAAATCGAAAATGTCGATTTTCTCCCAAAACGGAGTCGGAAGGGGCATCTGACAGCGATGGAAATTGTATGTTTTCGTCAAGGAAGAAAAATTTTTTTGGATATAAACCGTTGACAGACAGCGGGTGCATCGGAAGACATGCCTTTTGTTGTGAAAAAAAATTTGGCGGAATGGAAAACGGTTGTAT
>CAJOQB010000211.1 GCA_905236405.1 uncultured Bacteroidales bacterium | reverse complement strand
ATACAACCTGCACGGCAAGACTTTCTATGAGCAGTCGCTCCCCACCACCCATCTCACCGTCAACCTCGACGGATGGCCTGCCGGTGGGTATATGGTCCGCATCCAGACCCCTGACGGAACAGTGATGAAGAAACTGATTGTGAGACGGTAAATGTCCAATTTCACCTTATGGTTATTATTTTGAAAAAAACAGAGGGGATGTAATAAAACCCAAACCAAGTGCGTTATTAGTCACATGATTTCGAAAAGCAAACTGAGAGACATTGCGTCGTATAAACTACAGAAAAACTGTGACGCCGAACGGGTCTATGTGGTCGAGGGTCCGAAGATGTGCGGCGAGGCATGGCGTGAGAAGAAAAGCATCCGCACGGTGGTGGCTCTTCCCGAATGGCTCGAGGAGGTGCAGAACGAATGGGGCTTCGAATGGGGTCGCCTGCGGGGTGCCGCCAACGAGAGCGGCATGGTGCGGTGGCATGGTATGGACATCTACGAGGCTGCTGCAGAGGAGTTGGAACGTATCAGCGGCATGAAGACCCCCAACAAGGTGTGGATGCTGGTGGAACGCGAGTCGGAGTCGCAGCAACCCGTGTTGGGCGAGGGGCCGGTGTTGGTGCTCGACAGGATACAAGACCCTGGCAATCTGGGTGCCATCCTCCGTACGGCTGACTGGTTTGGCATCCGTCAGGTGGTGTGCAGCCGCGACTCGGCGAGTTGCTACAACCCCAAGGTGGTGCAGGCTTCGATGGGCGGGGTGTTTCGTACTCATATCTGCTACACCGATTTGGTTCCGTTGCTGAAAGAGGCTGCCGAAAGGAGCCTTCCTGTCTATGGTGCCATGCTGAACGGTGAGAGTCTGTTTTCCACCATATTGGAGCGAAACGGGCTGTTGGTGATAGGAAACGAGTCGAGGGGAATTTCTTCGGAAGTGGCGTCGTTGGTGACCAAAAGAGTGACCATTCCCAACTTGGGCGGCACTTGCGAGAGCCTTAATGCTGCTGTTGCAACTGCTTTGTTTTGTGCGGAGTGGGTAAGATAGCGGAAAGTTTTTTCAAAGAAATGTGAACTTTTTGCTCGTAGTATCAAAAATGTTTGTATTTTTGCAGCCGATTTCGAGAGGGGGTGGCCCTCAAAACAATCGAAAATGATCTGCTAGCTCAGTTGGTTTAGAGCGCTTGCTTGACAGGCAAGAGGTCACAAGTTCAAATCTTGTGCAGATCACCAGAAAAGAGATGGAATGGTTTCCATCTCTTTTTTATTTGTCTAATCGGAAAAGTTTACGGGCGTTGTCGGTGGTGACTCGGGCGATGGTGTCGAGGGGTGTCTCTCTGAGTTGTGCCACCGTCTGGGCGATGTGCAAGACGAATGCACTCTCGTTTCGATGCCCTCGGTGGGGTACGGGAGCGAGATAGGGTGCGTCGGTCTCCAACACTATCCTTTCCAACGGAATGGCTTTTGCTACCTCGGCCATAGTGGATTTCTTGAAGGTCACCACGCCGCCGATGCCGATGTGGAAACCCATTTCGACGGCTTCGTATGCTTGCTGCACGGTGCCGCTGAAGCAATGCATCACTCCTTGGTATTGTGTGCGGTTGCGTTTGCGAAGCAGGGAGAAAAGGTCGTCGTAGGCGTTGCGGACGTGCAACGACACGGGCAGGTTCAGCTCGTCGGCCCAATCGAGCTGTATCGTCAGGGCATCGAGTTGTTCTTTCTCGAAGGTGCGATCCCAGTAATAGTCGAGTCCAATTTCTCCCACGGCAACATACTGTTGTGGGTTTTGGAAAAGCAGTTGGTGGGCTGTCGAGAGTGCTTCGCGGTAGTCTTCTTTGACCGATGTGGGGTGAAGCCCCATCATCTCACGGAAATGGTCGGGGTGGGAGAGTGCCAGTTGATGTTGTCGTTCGTAGCTCTCGGCATCGATGGCGGGCAACAGCATGGTGTCGACGCCTGCCTGAAGGGCTCGTTGGACGACCTCGGCACGATCGTTGTCGAACTCTTCGCAATAAAGGTGGGTATGGGTGTCGACGAGGGTCATTGTTTGGTCTCCTCCTTTTGGGTGCAATGTTCTTGGATGGCTCGGGTCATCAGTTGGTAGAGTTCGAAGAGGGTGTCGTCATCCTTCAGCATGGTGAGGTGTCGGTCGATGGTTTTCTCGTCGTGACGGATGGCGGGTCCTGTCTGCAGTTTCCACAACGAATGGGAGGCGGCTTCTTCGGCGATGGCTTTCTGTGTGGTGAGTTCGATGAGCGGTTGGAGCATCTCGAACTTCAACCCGTGTTTCTGCAGCAGGTCTTGGCTGAGTGCGTGGAGGGCGTTTCCGAAGTTGTTGACCAACACGGAGGCGACGTGGAGCCAACGCCGTTGGTCGCTGTCCACCTCGTAGACTTTGTCGGAGACGGACGACGCCAGTCGATGCAGCATCTGCATGGCCACAGGGTTGGAGGCTTCGATGCAGAAAGGCAGGGTGCTATAGTCTATTTGCTGGGTGCGGACAAAGGTTTGGGGGGCATAGAGCACTCCGTGATGGCGGCTGGTGGTGCGAAGCACCGACATGGGGACGGAGCCGGAGGTGTGGAGCACCAAGGCTTCGCGAAGACTAAGGTCGAGCGGCAGTTCGTAGAGTGCGTCGTCGCTCACAGCCATCAGGTAGACGACGGATGTGGTGTTCAGTCGAGACAGCTGGTTGACTGGCTCGGCATCGACAAGGTATGCCAACTGTTCGGCGTGGTCGAAGTCGCGTGACCATACCTGGGCAATGGGATAACCTGCTTGATGAAAAGCTTGTGCCAAATGAGTGGCCACATTGCCTGAACCGAGGATGGTGATGGGGGTGTCTGTGTGCTGCATGGTGTTGGGTTTTGTCGTCGTAGTATGAAAACAGACAGCACATCCCGTGTGGCTGTGCCGTCTGCCTTTGTCCGTTAATGAGTGATAGGAGGACGAGATTGCATCAATACTCGTCTTCTTGGAAGAAGAAATCTTCTTTGGTGGGATAGTCGGGCCAAATGTCTTCGATGCTGTCGTAGGGGTCGCCTTCGTCTTCAATCTCACGCAGGTTCTCGATTACCTCGAGAGGGGCACCCGTACGTTGTGCATAGTCGATAAGCTCGTCCTTGGTGGCAGGCCAAGGAGCGTCTTCCAGCTTTGATGCTAATTCAAGAGTCCAATACATTTTCTTGCTACGTTTGTTTTAAAGATCACTTGATGTTGGCGTATCGAGAAGGGAATTGTGATGTTTTTGATGGTGGTGCATATGCTATAATGATATGGTTTCCATGGTTAAACGTTCTTTACTCCCTTTGTAATACGTTGCAAAGATACTGTTTTTTATTGTTTATCCAAACAATAAGTCAAAAAAATGTTTTGGGGGTCGGAGAGGGACAACAGATAAAACAAAAAAGCTGCTCGGATGAGCAGCTTTTTCTCTTTAGTTGATAGTTTGATGGCTGATTATTCAGCAGCTTCGGTAGCTTCAGCAGCATCTTCAACGGTAGCGGCAGCGCTGTCGACGATTTCGTCGGTGTTATCCTCAACCTGCTCCATTTCCTGAGCGGTGGTGTCAGCGGTAGCTTCCTCGGTGTTGTTGTTGCAAGCAGCGAAAGCGAACATTCCGGCAACAGCCAGTGCAAACATTACTTTTTTCATTTCTTTCTAAATTTTTAAAGTTATACGTTTAATTGTTTCACGCCGCAAAAGTACTACAAAACCCCATAGTGCAATAAAAAATAAACTGAAAAAATCTTAAAAAAGAATTATTGTATTGATTCACAGTTGTGTTTTTGTTAACAAAAAGGGCGTTTTAAGTTAAAAACCACAAGGATATTTGAACCTTCCAATAGAGGAAATAGAACAAAATTGGGGTTCAAAAATGTGCTTTTTTACGTCTGTTTCTCGATGCGAAACCAAGTGAATGAAGTCCGTTAGGGCAGAGGTACCAGCCCGTTGAATCCCATGAAGGCCATAGCCAGAATACCAGCCGTCACCAGTGCGATGGGGACACCTTTCATTCCTTTGGGGACACCTGTGAGGTCGAGATGCTCGCGAATGCCAGCAAAAATGACCAATGCCAAGGTGAAGCCGATGGCGATGCTGGCAGAATAGACGACGCTTTGCAGGAGGTTCATGTTCTTTTGGATGACCAAGATGGCGACACCCAGCACAGCGCAGTTGGTTGTAATCAACGGCAAGAACACGCCCAGAGCCTGATAGAGCGAGGGGGCAATCTTTTTGAGAATGATTTCCACCATCTGTACCAAGGCGGCAATGATAAGGATGTATGCGATGGTCTGCAGATACTCAAGGTGTGCAGGAACCAATACATAATAATAGAGCGGGTAGGTCACCAATGTGGCCAGCAACATTACGAAGAGTACTGCTGCTCCCATTCCGAGCGAACTCTTGACATCCTTGGAGACACCTAAGAAGGGACAGATGCCGAGGAACTGTGCCAACACAACGTTGTTGACGAAGATTGCACCAATGATGAGTGCGAAAATTGAAATACCTTCCATTATTTTCTGTTTTTATTGTTACAATATAATAATGTATATAGGGCGAGTTGCCTTATTTGTTTTTCTTTGTGGTGGTCTTGGGTTTGGCTGT
>CAJOQB010000210.1 GCA_905236405.1 uncultured Bacteroidales bacterium | reverse complement strand
ACGACATCAAGTACTTCATTGAGGAAATCTCTAACGCCACCGTCGCTTTCAACGAAAAATACTTCAACTACACCCATTGCTATTACGACAACAACACCGTCACCGCCAACATCCTGCCCCTCGCCTTCAGCATGGTGCCCAAGGAATTGGAGGAGAAGGTCTTCGCCAACATCATAGACAAGACCCTGAACGATTTCGACGGTCACGTCTCCACAGGCGTGGTGGGCATACAGCAACTGATGCACACCCTCACCAACTACGGACGCGGCGACCTTGCCCTGAAGATTGCCACCGACACCACCTATCCCAGTTGGGGCTATATGGTGAAGAATGGCGCCACCACCATCTGGGAACTGTGGAACGGCGACACAGGCGACCCCGCCATGAACTCGGGCAACCACGTGATGCTCCTCGGCGACCTCATCCCTTGGTACTACGAATACCTTGCAGGCATCAGAGGCTTCAACGGCTATAACAACATCATCTTGAAGCCTTATCCTCTCGACGGGCTCGACTATGTCAAATGCTCCTATCGCTCCGTCAGCGGCCTCATCGAGAGCCGATGGCGTCGCAAAGAAAACCGCTTTGAATGGGACATTCTTATCCCACCCAACACCACAGCTGAAGTTTGGCTACCCACCAAAGACGGCTACCAACGGCAGCACCTCTGCAGCGGACGCCACCATCTTTGTTACGACTATAACTATCCCATTTACTAATATCGGCGGAACCGCTTGATGAAACGCAGGCTTTCGCATGAGAGCAGGAAGTAGACACCTGTCTGCAGCCAAAGTGCGAGATATTCTCGACGAATGGTGCTGAGGGTGGCTCCCATGGTACTAATACGGACATATCCTTCGACACCAGGCGTGGATGGGAAGATATAGCTGAATGCCAACCAGAATCGCGGCATATTGCTTTGTGGCCACACCACGCCACTGATGAAGAACAACACGACGCTGAAGAAAACGCAACAAAGAACGGCACTCAACTTTTGCTTTACAAAGATGTTGCCGAAGGTCATACTGAAGAAAGTGACCGCCAACACAAACGGCAACAGGAACAGTAGCAAATCATGCAACGCACCGAGCTGTGGCATGTGGAACAGATGCGGTATAAGCCAAAGATCCAGCATGGTAATCGGTATGTATATCAAAATAAAGCAGAGCGCGCGTCCGAAAGTGACACGATAGATGCTTCGCGTCCGTAGACGTGGAGGAATAAGCCGCAAGGCACGTCGGTTCTCGTTATCGTCACCACAGATGATACAGATGCCGATGAAGAGTGTCTGATGGACGACCAGCATCATCAACGCAGGAAGGAAGAACGAGGCGAAGCCACCCGCTGGGTTATAGAGTTTGACATCGTCGTACACTACTGGCTGCAGCATATTGTCGGCTTGTTTCCCTGTCATTCCCGACAAGCCGAAACGTTCCAGTTCAATGGTGTGCATCTCGTCGATAAGCACATCGTTGCCCCCAAGCAAGGCATTCTTGTAGTAGAGGAACGAACTCATATCACAAAAGACGGCGATGCGGGCAGTACGAATCTCGGCCAAATTGGAAGCAAAGTCACGAGGAAAATAAAAGATAGCATGCACCTTATGGTCACGCATCAGTTGTTTGGCCTCCTCCAAGGTAGCAGGTCGGTAAGCGACTGTCAGCTCTGGAGTGGCGTCAATCTTTCGGGAAAAGCGCTTGGATGCCTCGCATTGAGACTCGTCGACTACCGCCACGCGCATGTCGACCACCATCTCGTTAAAGTAAATGCAACTGAAGACCAACGGGTAAAGGACCGTGGCCACAAAGAAGACAAGCAATAGCAACTTGTCGCTGAACACACGTCGCACCTCAGCGCTGAAGACCTCCCAGATATCTATCAGATTATTGATTATCTTTCCCATAGCTTATTTTCTTTCCAAACATATACGCCCCTACAAGGAACAGCAATCCGAATGCTAACAAGGCACAGAGATTTGGCCAGCAATGCTCTATACCATTGCCGAAGATGGCAATGTCACGATAGGCTAAGTAATAGTGGCGGATGGGATAGAGCCAACTGATGCCAGTGAACACTCGCGGCATGGCCTCTATCGGGAACGAGAAACCACTCAACGAAAAACTCAACGCACCATACACAGCGGTAATACCCATCATCATCTGATCGTCGCCGATGCATCCTGCAATGAAGATGCCTGCACACTGTGCAGCGGCAATGAGCAGTATCGAGAAGAGCATCATCAACGGCCAACTGCCCTCCATCGGGAAATGCATGGCTCCATACATCACCAAATTGGCCACCATCACCAGCAAACTGTAATGGAATGTGTATGGGAGCATCTTGCCCAACAACGCCTTCACGCTGTCACCTTTGGCTCTGCGCATCCAGCCACGAACCGTCCCTTCCTTTATCTCGCGACTGATGAGATAGACCATATGCAGCAAAGCAAGGAAAGCAATAATGGCTGGAACAAGCGTAGTCATCAAGTAGATGCGGTAACTCACCCACGGATTGCCGATAGGGTGGGTGTCGAACTCGACAGGCTGAATGATTCCCATGATTCGATCTTCGTCATAGCCCTTTTTTCGAAACACTTCGCGTTGCACAGCAGCGGCAGCCATCATGCCGAGGGTAGCCAGCTGCTTGTAGCTCAACGAGCCAGAAAGCAGATAGGCATTGTTGGTATAGAGGCCAAAATGAGGAGCATGAAACTGCAGCACCTCGTTGTATGTCCCCTTCGGTATTTCGTAGAAAGCGAAAATCTCGCCACGCTGCATAGCCAAACGGGCCTCACGATGGTTGTCATAGACAGCCTTCACGCTGACACCCTGCGTCGCATTCAGTTCGTGACAGACACGACGACTCAGATAGCTGTGGTCCATATCCACCACCGCCACAGGCAACTTCTGCGGCTGTCCCTCGTTCATCATCGTGGCAAAAAAGACAAAGGAGAATATGGCACCGAGCGTCAGGATTATCAAGTAACGCGGATGGTGCCATATACGGACAAGCTCGCGGCGAATCACTTCTCTCATTGTACCAATATTGCTGTCATTCCTGGGCGAAGGCCCTCGATTTTTTGTTGGGGAACGGCCTTCACCTCAAAACTCTTGACGTCGAACTGGCCGTTGGTCTTTGTGGCACGCCATGTGGCATAGCTGGCCATTGCCTGCACGCGAGTGATGTTGACAGTATAGGTCTGCTCGCCAAGGGCAGGGATGCGAACCTCCGCTGTGGCACCTGCCTTGATATCACCCAGCATATCCTCGCGAACGCTGAAGTAGAACCAAGTGTCCTCCATATCGAGCACACTCATCACAGGCGATCCTGTGCCGATAAGGTCACCGAGTTTGGCGTAGATTTCCACCACATCGCCGTCGCAGGGAGCGATAAGATAACTGTCGTCGAGATAGCTCTGCACCTCGGCCACCGCACCGCCTGCACGACCCACAAGGGCTGCAGCCGCATCGATGTCCTCCCGTTGCGCACCCTCTTGAGCCATGAGATACTGCTGCTCGGCAGCGGCACAGTCGGCTTGTGCCACCTTGTACTTGGCTTCCACTTCGTCGAGCTGTTGCTGAGCCACGACCCCCTTTTCTCGCAAACCCCTCACACGCTCGTAGCTCTTACGATACACCTCTTCGGCAGCTTTGGCTTTTTGCCATACTTGGTAGGCCATCTCCTTTTGCTGGCTGCGGGCACCGTTTTGTGCCTTGCGGCTCTGTGCACTAGCAGCACTACGGGCGGCCTCGGCCTGCAACATCTTGGCATCGACCTGACGGCTGGCGATATGAGCCAACGTGTCCCCCCGACGCACATGGTCACCCTCACGGACATAAAGGCTGTCGATATGACCCGGCACCATGTTGCTCACACGGTATTCCGAAGCATCAGCCTCTCCCATTATCATTTGTTTCTCGGGCCGTATGGCCAACAATCCCACCAAGGCCACTATGGCCACTGTGGCAATCACAACTGCCAAACCAGCCAACAAACTCTTGCTACTGTTGTTTTGCATATACTTTGTATGTTTTTCTGTTATACATTCGATTATTTCAAACCCAACGCCTGTTCGAGATACAATTTTGTCATCTCTATTTCGATACGGGCGTCGAGCACCTCACCCTCGGCTTGCAGCCAAGCCGTCTGAGCCATCATCAAGTCGCTACTGCTACACACACCTGCCTTGAAACTCTCGTCGGCCAGGCGCAGATTCTCGTTGGCCATATCGAGGTTGCTTTCGGCTTGCACCAGTTTCTTATACGCCAACTCATGTTCACATTTCAGTTTGCTCACCTGCAGGGCAATCAACTCCTCTGCCTCTTGCCGCTGATACTCCACTTCGAGACATTTGGCTTTGGCAGCTTTCACAGCATAGACGCCAGCAGGATGGACAATGGGGATGCCCACAGCCACAGCCACCATCGGCGTACCGCCCCACTCGTTTTGGAAGCCATTGAATACATTGGGATTGGAGAACATATATCCACCAGTCACAACCACGTTGGGTTTCAACACGCTGGCCGCTGTTCGGACCCCTTCGTGAGCCACACTGTCGCTGATACGCAGCATCTTCATCTCTGAACGACGGGCATAGACATCTTCGAGCGAATAGTTGTATGCCGACAGCGGAGCCAGAGCCGACACTTCCGATCCGCTTCCCGACTGCCAGCCGCCCGACTCCACTTCGAAATCGACGTCCAACGGCATGCCGCAGCGCTCGGCCAGCAGCATCTTGGCCAATGCCAAACCGTTGGAGGCTTTGGAGAGGGCCATCTGTGCCTCGTTGCGTTTCACACGCACCTTCGCCAAATCGCCCATCGTGGCCATATCGGCATCGACCGCCGACTGGACATTGGCCACCAATGTGTCGAGCAAGGCAGCATAACGCTCGGCCAGCCGTTTCTTGTGTTCCACGCTGACCACCTGCCAATATGCCTCGTCGACAGCCATCAACGTGGCAGCCTCCTTTCGCGAGTACTCGACGCCAGACAGTTGTTCCATCAACATAGCGGTACGATGCATGGCGATAAGTTTGCCGCCCAAATAGACCGGCTGGGTCAGCGTCAACGTCACCACGCTCATGTTGCGGGTGTCGGTATTCAAGCCATCTGTAATTTCGTGACCCACATTGTTCAGTTCCTCGGCCAAACCGCTGTTGTTGATAACATTGGCAAGATAGTCGCCAATGTACTCTCCGCCGATGGGCAATTGCGACGCCTCGTCGCGGACAGCCTGGTCGACAGCGTTCTGCACAGTGTTGCCCATATTGTTGATACGTTCTCTCTGTTCGTCGCTGAGCAGATGGACACTATTCAATGTCCAAGTGTATTCATCGGCGGCGCTAACCCGCGGCAACATCTCCATCAAGGCAGCACGTTCAAGGTTATGCGTCTCATCGCATTTCATCTCTGCCTGCTTCAATCCTCGGTTGGCCTCCAACGCACGACGACGACACTCGTCTAGCGACAGCACCTGCTGCGACTGTGCCACCGCACCTGTCACCAACAGGAGGAACAATAAAAGTTGCTTGTTTAGTTTCATGTCAGTTTTACAATGTTAATTTTAACAATTTGCCCCCATCAACAAAACCCATGCCATATTGAACACCGTCTGACAATATGTCAAAATATTTTTTGCCATTTCGCTCAATTCTCGTAACTTTGCAAAATCTTTTCTACGACAGAGGAGGTTATGAGCGTTTTTGTAACGGTTAAAGACAATTAATACAAATCATTAAACATAAAATTGATTATCCTATGAAGAGAATGATTCTTATAGTGATGCTGATGGTGGCGACAGGGGCGACGGCATGCACCAACCTCATCGTCGGCAAGAAAGCCTCGAAGGACGGCAGCGTGATGTGCACCTACAACTGCGACGGCTT
>CAJOQB010000209.1 GCA_905236405.1 uncultured Bacteroidales bacterium | reverse complement strand
TCGATGCCTCGGGCGAGCCCATCCTCAACGTCGACGGCACGGTGAAGAAACCGCTCGACCTCTCCATCACCAAGACCGCTGCCGGCATCATCATCGCCGTGGCCCTGCTGCTGTGGTTGGTGCTCTCCGTTGCCAAGCGCTACCGCAAGAACGCCACCGGAGTGCCCCATGGCATGCAGTCGTTGGTCGAGATGCTGGTGGTCTTTGTACGCGACGAAATCAGCCGACCCATGATAGGCTCCCAATACGAACGCTTCACCCCCTATCTCCTCACCCTCTTCTTCTTCATCTTTGGGTGCAACATCCTTGGTTTGATACCCTGCTTCCCGGGAGGCGCCAACGTCACCGGCTCGCTTGCCGTCACCATGATTCTGGCGTTGATAACCTTCTTCATCACCAACCTCAACGGCAACAAGCACTACTGGGTGGACATCGTCAATACCCCGGGAGTCCCCGCGTGGCTCAAGATCTTCCCCCTCATGCCCTTGGTCGAGATCATCGGCATGTTCACCAAGCCCTTTGTGCTGATGGTGCGACTCTTCGCCAACATCACCGCTGGCCATATCATGGTGTTGGGCATGGTGGTCATCATCTTTATCCTCAGCAGCCTGTTCGGCACCGCTGTGGGTGGCGGCGTCACCGTCATCTCCGTCTTGTTCACCGTCTTCATCGACGCCTTGGAGTGCCTGGTGGCCTACATCCAAGCCTTTGTCTTCACGATGCTGAGTGCCGTCTATATCGGCATGGCCGTGGCCGACCACGAAGAGGCATGACATTAAAGAAAACAATAACAATAAAAACAATACCGCTTATCCTATGAAATCAATCAACGACATCAGCTTTGCTGGCAAGAAAGTCCTTCTCCGTGTCGACTTCAATGTGCCTGTCGACGAGCATAAGAACATCACCGACGACACCCGTATGCGTGAGTCCATGCCCACCATCAAGAAGTTGCTGGCCGACGGAGCCGCCATCATCATCATGGCCCACTTTGGCCGTCCCAAGAACGGCTTCGACCCCGAACTCTCGTTGGCACCCGTCGCCAAACATCTCTCCGAGATGATTGGCCGTCCCGTGCTCTTCACGCAAGACCTGTTGGGTGACAAAGTCACCGCCATGGCCGCCGGCCTCAAGGCAGGCGACGTGATGTTGCTCGAGAACATCCGCTTCTACCCCGGCGAGACCAAAGGCGACGTCGCCCTGGCCGAGCAGCTCTCCAAACTGGGCGACTGCTACATCAACGACGCCTTCGGCGCTGCCCACCGCGAGCACAGCTCCACCGCCGTCATCGCCCGTTTCTTCCCCAACGACAAGTATTTCGGCTTCCTCATGGAGAACGAGGTACGCAACCTCGAGAAACTGATGCAGAACCCCCAGCGTCCCTTCACCGCCATCATCGGTGGCTCCAAGGTGAGCAGCAAAATCGGCATCCTCGAGAACCTCCTCGACAAAGTGGACAACATGGTCATCATCGGCGGCATGCGCTACACCTTCACCAAAGCCTTGGGTGGCAAGATTGGCAAGTCCATCTGTGAAGACGACAAGATGGATCTCGCCCTCGAGCTCATGCGTCGCATGGATGAGAAAGGCGTGAAGTACTATCTCCCCACCGACAGCCTTATCGCCGACAACTTCAGCAACGACGCCAACACCCAGCTGGTCCCCTCCAACCAGGTGCCCGACGAGTGGGAGTCCATGGACATTGGCCCCGAGAGCAGCAAGATGCTCGACGAAGTCATCAAAGCCTCCAAGACCATCCTTTGGAACGGCCCCGCCGGCGTGTTCGAGATACCCGCCTTCAGCAAAGGCACCCAAGCCATCGCCAAGAGTGTGGCCGAAGCTTGTGCCAACGGCACCTTTGCCGCTGTCGGTGGTGGCGACTCCGTGGCCGCTGTCAAGCAGCTCAACCTTGCCGACCAGATGAGCTATGTCTCCACCGGTGGCGGTGCCATGCTCGAGTACCTCGAGGGCAAGACCCTCCCCGGCATCGCAGCCATCATGGATTGAATATCCCAGAATCAATAACGAGAGCAGGAAGGGGGCAAAACCTCTTCCTGCTTTTCTTTAAAAGTGCATTATTTAATGAAGCGACAAGGCAAAACAAACAATAAGTGTATTAGAATAGGGCTTTTTTCTTTGCTTCTTTTTGTTTTGACAAACATGTCTTGCTCACAATTTGGTGCTCAGGAAAGAAATGATAGTAAAAAGGATACAATAATAGAAGATACTATTGGAGACATCGTTGTTGGAAACGATACGATAGAAATAACGAAATCACTATTTTATTTCAACAGAAGCATTTCCCCTCGATGCAGTTCACGTTTATGGATTGTTGTGAACGGAATCATAAAAGGGCACTATTATGTAGGAGGCGATGATTATGACTTTTTCTTGAGAAAGGATACGTTAGTCTGTATTACAAAAGATAGTGGAGTCGAGACGACAATAGATCTATCAAATGGCATACCTCACCAAATTTTCATAGTATCTTCATTTGATAAGGATTCCACAGCCATGGGCGATTTCTATACTTTTGAGAGTGAAGAATGACTTTCAGACTTGCAGTTTTTTTCGTTTCAAGATTAAGGGAAAGTCAAACCTATGTCAAGGTTAGGACAAAGGAAGAAAATCACAATAATTTTACCGAAATAATCATTCGTGTCAAAGAACTCTTTTGCCGTCAAGCGAGGGTTAGCGAAAAGTTAGAGTTAGGTTAGAGTTAGGTTAGACTTAGAAACTCTTCTTCTCGCGTTCGAATCACGATGCAAAGATACACCCGTTTTTCATATGGTTCTGACGATAGCGGCGGATAGCTACCGATAACTGCGGATTATGGCGGATAACGGAGTTTACGTCCCCAAAAGCCAAATGTGACACTTTTCCCCTGTTGCCGTCACTTTCGGCCATCAGGATGGCCATTGGAACACAATTCACTTTCCAATCGAGGTCGTGAGACAAAAACTCGCAACGCTCACATGTTCGCCAAATAGGGAGGAAAGTATCGAAACAAGGGGTTCGAACATCCATTTTGGAGCCTTTTGGCGAGGTGTTTTGACACCTTCTGTCCCTTTTCCAAGGGTCGGCATCGTGGGTGCCGATGGTTTGGTGATATCGTATTTCATTGTTTGTTTGCTTTTTAGAAAAGGATTACTACATTTGAGAATCACAATAACAGTATCACAGTTTATTTTTTGAGAGGTACCAATTCCTTTATTTCTTATATATATTATTAATTATTAGTTAGTTATATAGCATATATAGGAACAATTGGTATCCATTTTTTTAATTGTCACAACTGTCATCTGTCACAAAACTTTGTCTTTTCCTGATTGTGGTTGACAGTTTTTTGCCCTTTTCCTGAAACGGTTGTCAGGTGTTTTACTGGAAATGTTGACAATTTCCTGACATTGTTGACATTT
>CAJOQB010000208.1 GCA_905236405.1 uncultured Bacteroidales bacterium | reverse complement strand
CTTGGTGCCGATGATGGAGGCGTTCATGAAGGGGTCGCCGCAGACGTTGAGACCCACGTGCTTCATGCAGGTCATGGCGCGTTTGCCGCTGTAGGCTACACCGATAGAGGCCTCGAGGGCGGTCTTCTCGTTGGCGCACCAATTGGCGACCACACCCTGTTCTTTGGCCTGTTTGCTCTTCATCACGTATTCGGTAATCTGGGTCGAGGGCGTACCGGGGTAGCTGTTGATGGCGCTTCCGCCGGCGTCAATAAAGGCCTGTGCAATAGCCTCGTCGCCCAGTAAAAGGAGTTTTGACATAATGCTGTATTTTTGTTGTTAATTAATACAATATAAAAGCGGTGCAAAGGTAGGAATAAAAAACGACCTGTGCAAATTTATTTGTAAAAGGATGATTTACAGCCGTGTCGATGGCGTTGGACGAGGAGTATGACGAGCCATCCAAGGGTGACGCCGAGAGTATTGGCGATAAGGTCGTTAACGTCAAAGCCACGATAAGGTAGCAGGTATTGCACGCTCTCGGTGAGCAGTCCGATGCCGACGGCGGCAATCCACACCATCCATCGGCGCCATCCGTGCAAGTCCATCAAAAACAAGGTGCAGGGGATGAAGACGGAGGCGTGGAGCAGATGGTCGGCACGGAGGCCGAGGATGTAGTTGTCGAGGGGTATGCCGATGCCGTTGAGCGGAGCCCACATGAGGATGGCCAGGGCGGCGAAGTACCAGGGTCTCAGCTGGCGGCGGCCCGTGCGTCCGAGCCAGCGTGCCGTCAGTCGTTTGGCTGCCGAGCGAGTTAGATGGTATATGCTGGTGAGACGCCAATAACGACTATCATGTTCCACCGTGCGCCCGTTACGGTGCTCTATCGCCACCAGCCGGGCCATCAGGTCGCTCCGATGCACCTGCTCGGTGCCAATATTGTTGTCTCCTTGCAGAATGTAAGTATCACCTTTGATTGCCACCAGGCGGTGTACCACGCGACGACCCTCGTGATGAAACAGCAATATATCGCCCACCCGGGGCTCTTTGGTGAGAGGTTCGAGTACAATGGTGTCGCTCTCGCGCAGGGTGGGTAGCATGCTGGTGCCGCCGAAAGCTATCCGCACTCGCTCGCCAGCGGCTAGCTGCTCTTCGGCAAGATTGTAGATTATCTGGCTGTCAATCTGCATGCCTGGAATTGTATATGGTATTGAAGCTCAGTCGTGCGGCATCGGCGTCGGGCAGGCAGCCCATACGATAGACGGGCACGCTGCCGATAACTGCAGAGATATATTCCACCAGCTTGTCGAGGCAGCGTTCTTCGCGAGCCAGCGCTGGTGGACAGGACGGTTGCAATGCGGTAAAGGCCTCGACCGTTCCCAAATGGCGGATGCTGTTCTCGGGTCGTTGCTCGAGGCGCAGCAGTGCGGCGATGGGCAGCCGCTCGCGACGGTAGCAGGGTGTCTTGCCGCTCCAGGGTGAGCCATAGACAACGGCTTGCCCTTTTTCAACGCTGACGATGGGACTGTCGTCGTTGAGCAGATAGGAGCCTTCAATGTGTTTAATCCAAAGGCTTGTATGGGTGCTTTTGCCTGTGCCGCTTTCGCCGAGGCAGAGTACGGCGCGGCCGCCGTTGACTACTGTGGAAGCATGTACCGGCAGAGCGCCGAGGTGCAAGCCAGCCATGGAGTAGGCGGTCCAGAGGGCATAGCGCAAGAGGTCGGCATCACCGAGGTGGGAGCAGAACACCGTGTCGGGCTTCCGGGCATCGAAGCGCAGCAAGCCATGGTGGCCGAACGTATAGTAATAGACCCCCTCGCAGTCAGTGCCGAAGCGACATTCCATAATGTCGTCGGCGATGCCGAAACGGTGGTGCCATTGGCAATCGGGCAGCGTCAATTCGGCGTCCAGCACCACACGTATTTCCTCAAGGGACGTATCATCTGTGGCGAAAAGGTGCATGCCCGGCAGACGTGCCGCCAGGTTGGCGTCGTTTTGGCCGATGAGGGCAATGGTATGTCCACCGATGGTATAGCGCATGGTGGGAAGAATTAGTCGGTCATCAGATTTTGTTTGCGCATGGCGGCAACCCAATCTTCAGCATCGCGGCGGGCCGTGGCCTCGTCGGTGTCGTAGTGTGCAAGTAGTGTCTGTACGATGTCCTCTATTGTAAAGTCTTTGTCCTTTAGTTCGTTGTATAGCAACATGGCAGACTCGTTTAGTGCCACTACCTGGGTCATGTCCACAGTGCCTTCAAGCTGTCGGATGATGATGTTCTCGCCAGAAACATTACGCACTTTTCGTCTTGTGTCTATTCTCATGAGGTCTTGTTTTGCAGAATAACGTCAAGTGAGCCTACTTTATTGCATGATGCACTGAAAAATACATTACGTAGACTCAACTACCAAGTGCAACACCGTTGTGCAAAGATAGTAAGAATTTTTGTTTTGGAGAGGAAAAGTTCAAAAGTTTTCTCG
>CAJOQB010000207.1 GCA_905236405.1 uncultured Bacteroidales bacterium | reverse complement strand
CTTACACAACGGTCATACGATTTGAAACGCCCAACGGCCAGCAAGAGGAAACAGCCGGCCAGCACAACGGCGATAATGGAAAAGAGTGCTTTTTTCATTTGTTTCAATAGTTTTATAGTTCAGTTGCAATAACTCCATCTGCTCGTTTTTATTGCACCCGTTTTTATTTTTCTGCCATCTTCAATATGGTTTCGGCCAAGCCGATGCGGTAACCCTCGTTGTGGAACAGTATCTCGCCCTTGTTGTTCACCAACGCCACCAACGGATAGTCCCCCTTGAAGTCGAGTTTCAACGCCTCGACAATCTGGTCACGCAACGGGTCTTTGTCGGTGGCTTTGGCCGTGAAGCAGTCGGTGTTGGGCAGCTTCCACGAGAGGGCTTTGGCCTCAGCCGGAGCCACCAAATAGGTCATGCCGCCCCACGCTTTCCACTCTTTGGCGACAGCCTGCATCTCTTTCACCAAGTGTTTGGACGGCTCACGGTAGTCGCCCAAGAAGACGAAGAGCATCCCCTTGCTGCCGGCATAGTCGGCCAGCGTGACACCGTCGAACAGTTCTGTGGCGGGATTGATGGAGACCTTGGTTTGTTGACTCAGCCTCGGGTTGATCGGTTCCAGCTGACGGATGACAATCTCCTTGGTCAGGTGGTCGCCCTCCTTCACCTCGAAGAACTCCATCCTCGACAGCACATCGCCCTCGGGATAGCGGTTGCCTGTGCTGAGCAGATAGTAGCCAGGCACCAGGTCGAGGGTGGCGGGGAAACGTACCAGACGGTCGTCGTTCTCGAAATCGAAGCTCACAAAGTCGCCATTCTCATATTTGGCCAACGTGAAGTGGCTCCAGTAGACAGGCGTGGCAGGGCTCTTGCCTTTGTAGGTCAGCGTCAGTCGAGCCGTAGGCTGTTCCGCTTTTTCCTCCTCGAAAGTTATCTTCTGCCATCCGTTGTCGTTGTACACAAAGATTTCGTTGGTGGCATTGTCGAGATAGGCAGGCACACCACCGGCACGGCAGGCAGCCACGAAGAAGATGTCGCGGCTATGGGCGTCGCTGTGACGCAATGCGTAGACACCACGGGGCGAGATGGGACAGTTGTAGTAGTTGCCCGTGTCGTCCACCGCCACATGGTCGAGGGTCCACTGGCGGATTTCCTCGGCAGTCTTCCCTTTGAAACAAGCCAACTCCTGACGGTAAGGCCGCACCATCTCGTTGCTGACTCTCGCAGGGAGTAAACCTTTCTTGTACACCTCCACGGAATAGGGTTCCCTTTGCATCCAGTCATACTGCGAGAAGTGGGCTTCCAACACCTCGTTGGTGATGTCTCGCAGGTCTTTGTCGGAGAACGTCTTGAGGTAATCGTAGACATCGCCGAACTCCTCCTCGTGCCAGCCATGCTTCAGAATGAAGTCTGTTATCACCTCATAGTTGCCTTCCGACTTATGTATCAACTCCCACAGCTGTTCTTGCTGGGTTCGACTCAGGTATTGTATGCCTTGAAGCTGCTGCAGCGACTCTCTTGTGGGGAAGGTGGCGGTGTAGGCGTTGCGGAGCGAATCCTCGTAGGCAATCCTGCGGGCGTTGGCTTTCGACTTCTCCTCCGACGGCGTCACCTTGGCCTCGCCAGCCTCGGGCGGCACCATCTCGAACAGTTCCTCGTAGGCGGTGCCTGCCTCACGAGTCAGGTAGAGCTCCATCTGCGTCTGCTGCCGCACATCCATCTTGGCATAGGTATAGTGCTTGCCGTCGGTGGCCCACACCAGCAGGTCGCCCTTGCCAGTGGTCAGCTGAGCCACCCCCTTGCTGTCGGTCTTGACGGTAGCCAGCGGGTAGTATTCCGAATAGTTGTACAGTTTGAACTTCACATCGGCTCCCTTGACCGGCTTGTTGCCGGCATCCATCACCGTCACAGTCACCTTCTCGGTGGGAGCGTAGTTGGGCAGCATGTTGATTTTGGCATAGAGCGAGTTCTGGAAGTTCACCTCCTCGTTGCCCTGGTAACGGCCAAAGCAGTTGCTGTGCACCATCATGGTGCGTGTCGAAGGAATGGCGAACCAACCCATGTCGAGCTCGGGGTCGGGCTCGCAGGCGCCCAAGAAATACCAGCGGCCCTCTATCCACACCTCGACCCACGCATGGTTGTCGTCGCAGTGGGCCCAACGCGGAGTGTAGCATTGGCGTGCCGGAATGCCCACCGAACGGAGGGCCGTCACGGCAAAGGTGCTCTCCTCGCCACAGCGTCCCAACGAGGTACGCATGGTCGCCAACGGAGCCGACGTGCGGCTGTCGGAAGCGCGGTAGGCCACATGCTCGTGGCACCAGTGGTTCACCTCCAACGCAGCGTCGTACATCGACAGTCCCCTCACCCGCTCTTTCAACTCGCGTTGCATCACCCAGCGAGCCGAATCGAGGTTCTCGTTGTTCACACGGTACACCAGCACAAAATGGCGGAACACCTCCTCGGGAACATCGCGGCCCCAGGCGAAGGTGTCGCGGGCAGCGAAAGCCGACCGCACCTGGCGGAGGAAAAACGCACCGTCATAGTCAGCCAAATCGCTGTAGGGCATATAGGCATAGAGGAACTCCATGGCCTCACGCTCCTCGGTGGACAGTGTGTCCATCAGAGCGAACAGCACATCGGCACGTCCCTCGGCCAACACCTTGCGGCTCTCGTAGTCGGCATGCACCTGTTGGCGATAGTGCTTGTCGGTGATAAAATGGCGATCCTTTTTGCATGCCGTCATCAGCAGCAAGGCGGTCAGCAGCAACACCCCGAGGTGCAGACGATACTTCTTTTCCATGATTGCTTCTCTTTGTTTCTATGGATGAACGATGTGATAGCGGCAGTCGATGTTCGCCGCACAGTCGCCGTGCCAGCTGTGCATCCCGCCGCCTCGACAGTCGCGGAACACCTCGCAGTCCTTGCATTGGCCGCGACGGGCCCAGCCGTGGTCGCGGAACGGTTGGAAGCGTGTCTGCCACACCTCCCACAGGTTGTCGCGATAGATGTTGCCTTGGCCGAAAGCCCGACGGTCGATGTTGGGGCAGGCCGAGATAGTGCCATCCACAAGGACCGAGGCAATATTGATGCCAGCGTGACAGAAGAAAGGGTTCTCCCGCACACGGCATTCGTAGCGACCCAGGTAATGCTCGCAGCTGAAAGTGACATTCATGGCTTGCCTCTTGGCTTCGCGACGAGCGGCGATGAAGTCCATCAGTTGGATGAACTGGGAGTCGGACAAATGGAGGTCGGGCTGGTCTTTGGCACGACCAATGGGAATAATGGTGAACAACCGCCATTGCGGGACACCGAGCGAGACAAGGAGGTCGTGCATCTGCGGCAATTGAGGCAGGTTGCGTTGGTTAACGCAGGTGACGACATCGAAGCTGACACGAGCGTCACGGGCAGCAATGGCGATGGCCTCGACAGTACGGTTGTACGACCCATGGCGGCCACGCATCAGGTCGTGCTCGTCGGCCAAGCCGTCGAGGCTGATGGTGAGGGAGCCCATGCCGGCACCCATGAGGCGGCGGTGCATCTCGCCATCGTAGAGCCACCCGTTGCTGACCAGCCCCCAGCCAGCGCCACGGCGTTTGATTTCGCAGCCGATTTCCTCGATGTCGGTCCGCAGCAGCGGCTCGCCACCCGTCAGCACGACGGTGAAGCCGTGGTGGATGGCCTCTCGGGGGATGGTGTCGAAAGCACGGAGGAAGTCGTCGAGCGGCATGTCGGGCTCGCCCCCGTTGGCGGTGCAGTCGCTGCCGCAATGGCGACAGTGGAGGTTGCAGCGGGTGG
>CAJOQB010000206.1 GCA_905236405.1 uncultured Bacteroidales bacterium | reverse complement strand
GTGTCGACAATCTGCGAACCACAGTGGACGATTGGGGACGGATAACTCTTGAATGGAATCCTGTTCCGTGTGCCGAAAGATACGAAATTGCTTACGGTTTGGAAAATTTCTCGATGGATACCACTGTCATCACCTCTTCCACAACACTGCAGATTGCCGGCTTAAATCCAGGGAGCATGGGTTATGCCCGTGTACGTCCTCGCTGCCATCATATCTGCTTGGTTCACGACACCACCTACTACGGTCCATGGTCCAACAACGTCACTTTCGAGGTGCCTCGCGACACAACTCCCTGTCCCACTGTCCTCGAGTTGACAGCGACCTGGGTTGACACCGATTGTGTACGTGTGGCATGGACTCTCGTCGATGACAATAGTTCATTCCAATTGAACTACGCCGAAGCCGACTCGCTGTTCGATTCAGGCATGTTTATCAAATGCCCTCACTCGTATATTATTATTTGTGGCCTTCAAACCGACAAAGCCTACAAGTTGCGAGTGCGTGTTCCATGCTCGTCCGACATGGCTGTCGATGGTTATGGTCCTTGGAGCGACACCCTGCTGTTCAACCCCCAGCCCACAAGCATTGCTGATGTAATGCAAGGCGGCATCCGCATCCGTCCCAACCCCACTCGCGACCGACTGACGGTGGAGCGACCCAACGCTGGCCCCGCCACCCTTGAGGTGTTCAACGCCAAGGGGCAGAAAGTCCTGATGCAGACCTCCAACCAAACTACCGTCACTCTCGATGTTTCCTCCCTCACGGCAGGCAGCTACCTGCTCCGCGTCACCACCGCCGAGGGTTCCTCTGTCCGCAGCTTTGTGGTAGGAAGATAAAAAAGCATTCTCAATTTTGGAAAAATATGTATGTTTGTACAGACAAAAGTACAGCGTTGTTTTTGATAACACTCTAAGTTACAATATGAAAATGACAGACAAAGAACTTACCGAAGCCATCCTTCAGTTGAAGAAGGAGAAAAATGCCGTCATCTTGGGGCACTACTACCAGCGTGACGAGATACAGGAACTGTCCGATTTCACGGGTGACAGTTTGGCATTGGCCCAGGTGGCCCGCAAAGCCGAATGCGACATGATTGTGTTCTGCGGCGTCCACTTTATGGCCGAGACGGCCAAAATCCTCAACCCCGACAAGAAGGTGGTGCTGCCCGACATGGAGGCATCGTGCTCGTTGGCCGAGTCATGCAAGGCCGAGGACTTCGGCCCGTTCCGTTCCGCCCACCCCGACCACATGGTGGTGTCGTATGTGAACTGCACGGCGGAAATCAAGGCGATGAGCGACCTGATATGCACTTCGGGAAACGCTGAACAGCTGATAAACGCTTTGCCTGCCGACCAAAAGATTATCTTCGCCCCCGACAAGAACCTGGGTGGCTACATCAACGCCAAGACGGGAAGGAACATGCTGCTGTGGGATGGCGTGTGCACGGTACACGACGCTCTTCAGGCCGAGAGTTTCATCCAACTGAAAGCCGAACACCCCAAGGCCAGGATGATTGCCCATCCCGAATGCAACGCTGCGGTGCTGCAGGTAGCCGACTTCGTGGGTTCGACCAAGGCAATGCTGAACTATATCGCCAGCACCGACGCACAGGAAATCATCGTGGGAACCGAGCCGGGCATCCTGTACGAGATGCGGAAAGCCTGCCCCGAGAAGACCTACTTGGTGTCGCCTGCCACGGAGACCTGCTCGTGCAACGACTGCAGCTACATGAAGCTGAACACGCTGGAGAAACTGTACCGTTGCATGGTCGACGAAGGTCCCGAAATCCTTCTGTCCGACGAGCTGATAGCAAGAGCCAAGCAGCCGATTGTCCGTATGCTCGACATGAGCCAGCAACTGGGACTTATCAAGTAGCCAAAGGCACGATGCGAGGACAGCCACAAGTCTATGAGACCTTGAATCGGATGGGCATCCCCTTCGAGTACTATGAGCATCCCGAGGCACCGACCATCGAGATTGCCGCACAGTATTATCGCGGTGAGGGGACGACGCTGTGCAAAAACCTCTTCTTCCGCAACCACAAAGGCAACCGACACTACTTGGTCATCATGAACTCGACCAAGGCCATGGACATCCATGCCATCGAGCATATGTTGCACCAGGGCAAACTGTCGTTTGCGTCGCCCGAGCGGATGATGCGGTACCTTGGAGTGCGACCAGGAAGTGTGTCGCTGTTCACCTTGATAAACGACACAAACCACGAGGTAACCCTCTTTGTCGACAAGGAATTGCTGAAAGCCGACAAGGTGAGTTTCCATCCCAATGACAACACCGCGTCGTTGGTCATCTCAAAAGAGGATATGCTCCGCTTCATAGAAAATATCGGCAATCCCTATGAATTTCTCGACCTCTACGAACAATAATACCCTAAAGGCTGTGTGTACTTGCATTTCAGCACGATAGCACGGTGTTTCACATGAAACCATAATATGCACCGCACCATCCCCGTTTTCATCCCCATGTTGGCTTGTCCCAACCAGTGTATTTACTGTAACCAGCATGTCATCTCGGGACAGCTGCGAATGCCGTCCGACGAGGAGATTGTCGCCACCATCGAGACGCACCTCTCCACCATGGCGGCGGGCTGCGTGGTGGAGTTGGGATTCTTTGGCGGCACCTTCACTGGTCTTCCTTTGAGGCAGCAGGAGCGGATGCTGCGACTGGTGCAGCCCTATCTTGACAAAGGCCGCATCGTCTCTGTCCGGCTCTCGACCCGTCCCGACTACATCAGCGGCGAGGGAGTGGCGATGCTGAAGCGATACGGGGTGGCGACGGTCGAGTTGGGGGTGCAGAGCCTCGACGACGAGGTGCTGGCGGCTTCCGAGAGAGGCTATACGGCCCAACAGGTCTCCGAGGCGGCAGACATCATACGGCAACAGGGCTTGGAGGTGGGCATGCAGATGATGGTGGGTCTGCCTGCCGACACACCCGAGAAGACGCTCTACACCGCTCGCCAGATTGTCGTCCACGGTGCCGGCAACACCCGCGTCTATCCCACGCTGGTCATCCCCGGCACGGAACTCAGCAGGCGTTATCATCGGGGGCTTTACCAGCCGTTGACCGTCGACGAGGCGGTGCGATGGACCGCTCCGGTGCTGCGTCTGTTCGAGGAGCGTGGCGTCACGGTGCTGCGGGTGGGGCTGCATCCCACCGAAGGCTTCATCGGAGGCAAAGACTACGAGGCGGGACCCTTCCATGTCGCCTTCAAACAACTGGTGGAGACCGAGATTTTCCGACAACAGTTCCAAGACACCACCCTCCCGAAAGGCGATGGCGAGGTGACCGTATATGTTGCGCCAAGCAAGCGTCAGTCGGCCATCGGCTATGGTGCTTCCAATCGACGGATGATGCAGCAAAGGGTGGGGGAGAGGCGTGTCCTTTTTGTAGCCGACGCGTCGTTGCACGGATACGCTTTCCGTGTGGAATAATAAAAGAGGGTTTCTTTCGTTTACCTTTCCAATATGAGCAAGACAGAATTTATCGTTAATGAACCGACCGAGTTGCTGCCGTTCCTGCAGCAATGTTTTCCTGATATGAGCCGTAGCCGCGTCAAGGAGTTGATGGGGCACAGCGTGGCCGTCGACGGACGCCGCACATCGCAGTTCAATTTCCCGTTGCTGCCCGGCATGGTGGTGAGCATCGAGAAAGCCAACTATTGCCAGCGTTTCCGCAACAGCCTTATCGATATTGTCTACGAAGACGAGTTCTTGGTGGTCATCAACAAACACGAAGGAGTGTTGTCGAACAGCAAGAAACCCAGTGACACGACGGCCATCAGTGAGGTGAACAAATACTTTGCATACACCCATCAGAAATGCAACGCCCACGTGGTGCACCGGCTCGATCGCGACACCTCGGGATT
>CAJOQB010000205.1 GCA_905236405.1 uncultured Bacteroidales bacterium | reverse complement strand
CGGTGTGGGATGTCACCGACCTGAACAACATCGTCCGCCCCACCCTCTCGCTGTCGGGCACCACGCTCACCTTTGTCTCCGCAACGGACAGGGTGCACGAATATGTGGCTTTCGACGGCAGCCGTTTTCTCACCCCCTCGAGCATCAACGCCATCGCCACGCAGGACATTCACGGTCAAGCCAACCCCGATATGGTGATTGTGGCACACAAGGATTTCCTGTCGCAAGCACAACAGTTGGCCACCTTGCACACCCTCTTCGACGGTATGGAGGTGCAGGTATGGAGCCAGGAACAGGTGTTCAACGAGTTTGCCGAAGGCAAATGCGACCCGATGGCCATCCGCGAGCTGTTCCGCCTGTTCACCAACCGAGCCGAGAGCGACCCGTCGCTCCGTCGTCCCTCCCACCTGCTGCTCTTCGGCAAAGGCACCTTTGACAACCGCGACCTGCTGGGCAACCAACTGCCCACAGTGGTCACCTACCAATCGCCCATGTCGTTCAACACCGAAGGGGCCTACTCGGCCAGCGACGACATGCTGGGCTATTTAGGCGACAACGAGGAGGGACGCACCTACGAGAGCATCGACATCGCCATCGGTCGTATGCCTGCCCGCTCCACCGCCGAAGCCAACCTGCTGGTCGACAAGATTGAGCGTTACATAATGAAGAACGACCTCTCGATGAGCAACATCCGCGGCGACTGGCGCAACTATGTGACGCTGCTGGCCGACGATGCCGACCCCAGCTGCCCAGGTGACGTCGATTTCGCTCTGTCGAGCGAGGGTATCTCCACTCTGATTGGACAACGCTATCCTTGGATCAACCTCGAAAAGATTTATGCCGACGCTTACATACAACAGAGCGGCGCCATCGGCTCCTACTATCCCGACGCCACCAACGCCTTGAAGCAACGGATGAACTACGGCTGTCTGCTGCTCAACTACATCGGACACGGGTCGGACCAGTATATCGGCACCGAACGCTATATGCAGGAGGCCGATATGGCCAACTACACGAACACCAACCAGCTGGCCTTCTTCGTCACCAGCACTTGCAGCTTCGGCAAGTTCGACCGTTTGGACGGCATCTGCGGTGCCGAGATGTTCGTGCTTTCCCCGGGAGCCGGTGTGGGAGCCATCGCGGCGGCACGACCGATATCACACATCCGTTCCTTCAACACCGCATTGGTGATGAATTCGCTCAACGCGGCCAACAGCGTCGGCGAGGCGCTGCGTGTCACCAAGAACACCTACCCCGTTGCACAAAACCACTCTATCACCCTGCTGGGCGACCCCGCCTTGCATCTGTCGCTGCCCGAACTGAACGTCCGAGTGACGGCCATCAACGGACATCCTGTCGACACCGCTGTGGCCGACAGCTGTTTAGTGCTCTCGCGGGTGACCGTCGAAGGAGTCATCGAAGACGGTGACGGAGTGTTGCAAAGCAACTTCAACGGGTTGATATACCCCATTGTCTTCGACCGAGCCACCCAATGCCGCACGTTGGCCAACGACAACGAGGGTACCGAAATCGACTTCACCCAGCAGAAGAACATCCTCTACAAGGGAGCCGACTCGGTGGTGAACGGTCGTTTCAGCTACTCCTTCATCGTGCCTCGCGACGTCGCCTATCAGTTTGGTCGCGGAAAACTCAGCCACTATGCCAAATCGTCCGTCAGCGACGCCAGCGGAGCCTACCAGAACATCTTCTTCGGCGGCTTCAACGACACCGTCGACCTCTCGGAGACCCGTCCCACCATCAGACTCTTTATGAACGACAGCAACTTTGTCGACGGAGGACTTACCGACGAAGACCCCTCGCTCTACGCCATCCTGTGGGACGAAGTGGGCATCAACGCTGTGGGCAGCGGTATGGGTCACGACATCACCGCCATACTCGACGACAACCCCAACAACCTGATAGTGCTCAACGACTTCTACCAGACGGACATCGCCGACGGTCGTCGCGGCTACATCCGCTACGACTTCTCGTCGCTTGCCCCTGGCCGCCATTATCTGACGTTGAAAGCTTGGAACATCTACAACTATTCCAACCAAGAGAGCATCGAGTTTGTAGTGCGGAGCAAAGACACCGCTCAGATTGGCCGTTTCTTCGCCTATCCCAACCCCTCCGCCGAACACACGGTGATTCATCTGGAACACAACTGCGCCGTCAGCAGCGCTGTCATCACCATCTACGACATGCGAGGCCAACAGGTACGCCAGTTCACCCCCTCGGTCAACGCCGACTCTTATCTGGTGAACCCCGTCGACTGGGACTTCACCACCGAGGGTGGCGCCAAGCTGCAACGGGGCATCTATCTCGTGCGGGGATTGCTGACCACTACCGACGGCAACACCTTGGTGACCGCCACTCGCGTAGTGAAATTGTAACATACTTTTGAAATTAAAACATACTGCAAACAATAAAAGCGTCACAGCATCGTTTATCATATCACTTTTTCCCTTTATCGGGGAAAAGCAACAAACTTAACAGTAGAGATAAAAGAAATGAGTAAACTTGTGAAAATTTCCCTCCTGACGGTGGGAATGATTATCGCCTCCAGTTCCTTGATGGCCCAACAAAGCTATACGGGTCAGCAAGGCAACTACATCTTGACCGGTCTTCCCATCTTG
>CAJOQB010000204.1 GCA_905236405.1 uncultured Bacteroidales bacterium | reverse complement strand
GATTTGCAAATCGTAGAAAAAACAGATATTTCCGCACTTCTATCCCAAATTCCTCTTTGTCACAACATTGTTTGTACGGGGCAGAAAAGTTTTTCAGCTCTAACAGAGGAATATGGTGTCTCCACTCCAGCAATGGGACGATTCAACACATTCTCAATAAATGGTATTTCATGTAATCTATGGAGAATGCCATCATCATCAAGGGCATATCCAATGAAACTACAAGAAAAGACTGAATATTATCGCCATATGATGCTTCAGATTGGGTTGTTGAATGAATAGGTTCCTTGACATTAGAGTAAAACACATCAACATGATGTGGGAGGTGTTCGGCCAAGTGTTCTTTGGCGACCCTATGCGATTAGTGGACGCCGAACACAAGACTTTCCGCAAGGAGGACATCGAGCAGCTGCTTCGCCAAAAAGGCATCGCCATCTTCGACACCGCCCGTGCCGTGGTTCGCTTGCAAGGCAACGCCTCCGACAAATACCTTCAGGTGGTGGAGAAGACCGACCTTGTCGAACTGCTTGCACACATCCCCCTCTGCCACGACGTGGTGTGCACCGGTCAGAAGAGTGCCGAGACGCTTTGCTACGACTACCATGTAGCCCTGCCTGCCATCGGCCAGCACAGCGACCCGTTCCTTATCGGCGACCGCAGCATGACGCTCCACCGGCTGCCCTCCACCTCGCGAGCCTATCCGTTGCCCCTTGTCGAGAAGGCCCGACAGTACGAACGCCTTTTCCGTACGCTGGAAATAATTTAGTCCTCATGCTGTATGAGACCCATCACGCCCCACGACCGCGACATTCTTGTGCCTCTGCTCCGTCAGGCCCATCGCCACAACTGCAACTATTCGTTTGCCAACCTATGCTCATGGCAGCGGCTCTTCGCCAGCGAGTATGAAGTTGTGGACGGGGCGCTCGTGGTTCGGTTCAACCTCTTTGGCCGACGAGCCTATCTCCTTGCCGCTGACCCAACGGAACATCCACTGACCTCCGTCATCGACTGGATGAAATCCGACGCACAAGCATCCGATTCCTCGTTGATGATAATCGCTGTCGAGGAGGACATGGCCCAAAGGCTTGTCTCGTTGTACGGCGAGCATGTCGCTTTCACCGCCATCCGCGACCGGTACGACTACATCTATCGTCGTGACGATTTGATGAGCCTTGCGGGCAAGGATTACCACGGAAAGCGGAACCACGCCAACAAGTTCCGCAGCCTTTATCCCGACTATCGCTACCAGCCGCTCGACCCGTCGCTCTTCGACCAATGCCGCGAACTCACCCTGCGTTGGGACAGTCAACACAGCGAAGACTCCGAGAGCGTGGAGGCCGAACGACAATCGATAAACTTTGTCTTCGACCACTGGGAGCAAATAGGCACCATCGGAGGAGCCCTCTTTGTCGACGACCGCATGGTGGCCTTCACCTATGGCGGTCCCATCTCCCCCACACTCTTTGACACCTGCGTCGAGAAAGCCGACATCGATTACGAAGGCAGCTATGCCGTCATCAACCAAGAGTTTGCCCGTCACCTGCCTCCACAATACACTCACATCAATCGCGAGGAGGACATGGGGATACCGGGACTTCGCAAGGCCAAACTGTCGTATCACCCCGAACAGTTATTGCCTTGCCACAGTGTGGTCTTCCAACCGCAATACAGGCTCACGGCTTGCGACAAGGAACGCGACAAACAAGAGGTCATAGAATGGATGAGCCGGCAATACGGTTTCGACCCCCACACCGTCGACCAATGGATTGAACATCTGCATTGGAACTGGCCGCTATCGGTCAAGGCCGTCGACCCCGAGGGCAACACCTTGGGCTATCTCAACATGAGCGACTACCGCATCGAGGAAGAGACCGAGCAGATAGTCAAGGAGAAGCCGCAACTGCTATCGCAGCTCAACCGGCTGAACTATACGGCAGTCTTCTCCTTTATCGTCGCTCCCCATTGCCGCGGCACCCGTCTCAACCACGCCATGCTGATGCACATCATGCCACAGTTGCAGCAGTACGACTTTCTATTCATTCCCGTCATGCACCATCTTCGCACCCATCGCTATTGGCAACGGTGGGGGGCTCGCGAATTCTATCGCGATGCCGAATGTGTGTACTACATGCTTCCTTTCAGCGAAGCTGCCAAAAAAATCGTGTTGTAATCCTGCCAAAAGAACTTATTCCACCTTCGTGCCTTCTTCCATCCGCGTCAGCCGTCGATAAATCCAGACGGCAAAGGGAATGGAGAGCAGGAACGTGCAGAGGTCGGCCACCGCTTGTGTCATCTCCACTCCGTGCAAGCCGAAAAAATGGGGCAGCACCAAGATGGCGGGGATGAAGAACAGGCCTTGCCGCCCGATGGAGAGAAGCGTGGAGCGGAAGGTCATGCGGATGTTCTGGAAAAGCATGTTGGTGGTGGTGGAGAGTCCGATGAGCGGGAACGCTGCACATTGCCAGCGAAGGGCACGGGTGCCGATGGCAATCAGCTCGGGGTCTTCGTCGCGATAGAGGGCAATGATGTGCGGGGCAAAGAGGAATCCCAACAATCCCAATACCAGCAGCATGACCGTGGATGCCTGCAGGGCGAAGGTGTAGCTGTCGCGGACACGACGGTAGCGTCGGGCACCGTAGTTGAATCCTGCCACGGGTTGGAATCCTTGATTGAACCCCAAGACAATGGAGAAGGCGAACATCATGGTACGCGACACAACGGTGAATGCGGCAATGGAGGAGGCTGCCTGCCCTGGATCGGCCCAACGTGCAGCGGCATGGTTGAGCATAATGGCTCCGATGCAGTTAAATGCCTGACGACAAAGGGAGGGAAGGCCGCCGGCAAGAATCTCGCGATAGACCGTCCCGTCGGGTCGGAACGAGGAGAGGCTGATATGGACAGCGCCTGGCCTTGTGGTGCCCCACAGAAGCAGTCCCCAACTGAAGAGCTGGCTGACGGCGGTGGCGATGGCGGCACCTTGCACTCCCAGATGGAGGGCAAAGATAAAGAGGGGGTCGAGGGCGATGTTAAGCAAAGCTCCCGAGGCGATGCCTATCATGCCAAATCGGGCATTGCCCTGCAGTCGCAGCTGGTTGTTGAGACAAAGGGCCGACATCATGAAAGGCGACGCGATAAGGATAAACCGAAGATAGGCGTTGGAATAGGGCACCACATCGGGCGTGGCACCCAATGCCACCGAGATAGGGGTCAGGAAACAAAGCCCCGCCACACAAGCCACTACGCCCAACAACAACGGGGTGATGAACCCTACGGAGGCCATGACCGAGGCATTCTCTTCGTGTCGCGCTCCCAAAGCTCGGGAGATAAAATTGCCTGACCCGTGACCAAAGAAGAACCCCACCGCTTGGATGAACGTCTGGTAAGCGAAGCAGACACCTATACCTGCTGTGGCCTCTGTGGAGAGATGACCCACGAAGGCAGCGTCGACCACGTTGTAGATGGCGGTAATGACCATGCTGACAATGGTGGGACCAGCCAACCGCAGCACCAGTCGGTGAACGGGCGAGGTGGTCATGTCCTTGTAGCGGGCATCGACAGCGTAGGCGTCGCGGTCGGTCATGAGGAAATTAGGCTATTTGGTGATTCGGTCGGTAGTACCTTTGGAGTTGAGCAGGGTGAGCTTCACTTGTTTCCGCTGGCGGTCGCGAAGGTAAGTCACCTCAACCTGCTCGCCAGGATAATAGTAGCTCACCTCCTCCATCATGCGGGCATAGGAGTCGACATCGACGCCGTTGACTTGAAGGATAACGTCGCCCTCCTTCAATCCTGCCTTTTCAGCAGCACATTCGGGAATGCAACGAGCGATATAGACACCATGCATGTCGGGAAGTCCCATCTTCTTGGCCAAAGCGTCGCTCATCTCCGACACCTGAACGCCAAGGTAGCCACGACTGACAGTACCGTATTCACACAAGTCGTGACTCACCTTGCGGGCGATGTTGGAGGGGATGGCGAAGCTGTAGCCAGTATAGTAACCATCGCCCGAGGCGATGGCGGTGTTGATGCCGATAAGCTGTCCTCGGGTGTTGACCAAGGCACCTCCCGAGTTGCCGCTGTTGACGGCAGCGTCGGTCTGAAGGAACGACTCGATGGTACTCTCGCCCGAGTTGTTGTTGCGGATGATATCCATGTTGCGGGCTTTGGCCGAGATGATGCCAGCCGTGACGGTGGAGGTGAGGTTAAAGGGGTTGCCGATGGCCATCACCGGCTCGCCGATACGCACCTCGTCGGAGTTGCCGAAGGGGATGAAGGTGAGTCCATTGGCATCCACCTTGATGACAGCCAAGTCGGTGGCAGGATCGTGACCCACTAATCGAGCAGGGAGCACCCGCTTGTCGTTGAGGGTGACGGTGATTTTCTCGGCATCCTGCACCACATGGTTGTTGGTGACGATATATCCGTCGGTAGAGATGATGACACCCGAGCCGTAGGCATCGAACCGTTGACGTTGCATGCCTTGGTTGATGATGATACCAAAATAGGAACGATACATGGGGGTGACACGGGCTATCTCGGTCTTGATATGAACCACAGCGTCGATGGTCTTGGCAGCGACGTTGGTGAAGTCGACCGTCTGTTGGCATCGGGCGCCAATAGTGACGGCAAGCAAAAGAAGTGTGACAAAGAATTTTTTCATCGTTTATTATTTAAAGCACCAATGATAACAAAAATATTCCAGTTTTATTATATGGTTTAAAATAAATTAGTATTTTTGCACTTCCAAACCTGACGAACGCCATGCATGTTATTATTGTCGGTACTGCCTATCCCTATCGTGGTGGCCTCTCGGCCTTCAACGAACGGATAGCCTATGAATATCAAGAGAATGGACACACTGTTGAAATCTACACCTTCTCGCTTCAATACCCCTCGTTCCTTTTCCCTGGCAAGACACAATATAGTGACGAGCCGGCTCCGCAAGGGTTGAAAATTCATCGGAAAGTGAACTCTTGCAACCCGCTGAACTGGCTGAAAGTGGGTCGCGAGATAAGAAAGAAGCGTCCCGATTTGATGATAACCAAGTACTGGTTGCCCTTCATGGGACCCTGTTTGGGAACCATCGAACGGGTGGTTCGACGCAACCGCCACACTCGTGTGGTGGCCATTCTCGACAACGTCATCCCCCACGAACACCGCATCGGCGACAAGCTGTTCTCGCGTTACTTTGTCCGTAGCACCGACGGCTTTGTGGCTATGTCGCGTTCGGTGTTGAACGACCTCGGTCTATTCGACACAAAAAAACCTCGCCAGTTCTGTCCCCATCCCCTCTATGACCACTATGGCTCGTTGGTGGACAAAACGGCGGCCAAGCAAGCCATCGGCGTCGACCCACAGGTACGTTATGTGCTCTTCTTCGGCTTCATCCGTTCCTACAAAGGGCTCGACTTGCTGCTCGAAGCTTTTGCCGATCCACGGCTCAAGGAGCAGAACGTGAAACTGATTGTGGCCGGCGAGTTCTACGGCGACTCTCAACCGTACCATGACCAGATTGCCCGATTGGGCATTGGCGACCGTGTGGTGCTCTGTACCGACTTCATCCCCGACAGCAAGGTGAACAACTACTTCTGTGCTTGCGACATCGTGGCACAACCCTACAAAACGGCCACCCAAAGCGGCGTGACACAGATTGCCTTCCATTTCGAGAAGCCGATGCTGGTGACCAATGTGGGCGGTTTGCCTGAGATAGTGCCCGATGGCAAGATAGGCTATGTCGTCGAACCGCAGCCACAAGCCATCGCCGACGCCTTGGTGCGTTTCTTCGCTGAAGGACACGAAGCCGCTTTCACCGAAGGGGTCAGGGAAGAAAAGAAGAAATACGCATGGTCAAAGATGACCGATGCCATTGCACAATTAATATAGTCATAGAATAATACCATTATCATATGTTCATCAGAAGCAAAGCACCCCTGCGACTCGGATTGGCCGGCGGCGGCACCGATGTCTCTCCCTATAGCGACCTCTACGGCGGCGCCATCCTCAACGTTACCGTCAGCATGTACGCCTACACCACCATCGAGCCTACCGACGACGGCAAGGTGGTCTTTGAGGCACCCGAGAAAAACCTGCGTGAAGAGTACGACAACGCCATGGAGGTGGACACCGACGGCTACTTTATCCTCCACAAAGGGGTCTACAACCGTATCGTTCGCCAGTTCACCCACCGCCCTCTCTCGCTCCGCATCGCCTCGCACGTCGACGCTCCTGCCGGCAGCGGCATGGGCACCTCGTCGACTTTGGTGGTGAGCATCCTGGGTGCCTACGTGGAGTGGCTGAAACTGCCTATGGGCGAATACGACATCGCCCGACTGGCTTACGAGATAGAGCGTGTCGACTTGGGGCTTGCCGGTGGCAAACAAGACCAATATGCCGCCACCTTCGGCGGTTTCAACTTCATGGAGTTCAAAGACGACAACGTCATCGTCAACCCCCTCCGCATCCGTCAGAGCTATGCTGACGAGTTGAACCACAACTTGGTGCTTTACTACACCGACACCTCGCATGTCAGCGCCGACATCATCAAGGAGCAACAGAAGAACGTGCAAGCCAAGAAAACCAGCAGCATCGAGTCGATGCACAAATTGAAGGAGCAAGCCATCCAGATGAAGGAAGCCTTGCTGAAAGGCGATGTCAACCACATCGGCGAAATCCTCGACTTCGGATGGATGCACAAGAAGCAGATGGCCAAGAGCATCAGCAACCCCCGTATCGACGCCATCTACGACGCTGCCAAGCAGGCAGGTGCCACAGGCGGCAAGATTTCGGGTGCCGGCGGCGGCGGCTTCATGTTCTTCTATTGTCCAGGCCTGACCCGCTACGATGTCACCGAAGCCCTGCGCCAGTTCGGCGGCGATGTGAAACGCTACGACTTTGCCCCCGAAGGGCTGAAAACATGGACCGTGTAATCAAATAATCCCAAAACCTATGACTCCCCGCATATCCCAATCCATCGAACAAAGCATTGCCGCCAAGCAGCAGATTCTGGCCGACGAAGCTTTCCTCAACCGCATCGACGAAGCCGCCCAGATGATTATCCGCTCGCTCAACAACGGCGGCAAGATTCATTTCTGCGGCAACGGCGGCAGCGCCGCCGACGCCCAGCACCTGGCAGCCGAGCTCAGCGGACGTTTCTATTTCGACCGTCCTCCCCTCAACGCCGAGGCGCTGCATTGCAACACCTCCTACCTCACCGCTGTAGGCAACGACTATGGCTACGAGATGGTCTTCTCCCGTCTGCTCCGTGGCACCGGCCACAAAGGCGATGTCTTGGTAGGCATCTCCACCTCGGGCAACTCGAAAAACATCCTGAAAGCCTACGAGGTTTGCCGTGAAATGGGCATCCACACCATCTCCCTCACTGGACAGACGGGTGGTGCTATGGCTGCCGTGAGCGATCTGCTGCTCAACGTGCCCAGCACCGACACCCCCCGCATCCAAGAGAGCCACATCCTGATAGGCCATATCATCTGCGAACTGGTGGAGACCGCCCTTTTCAAAAAATAGACCCGCACTATGAACGAAGCCATTGTCCTGGCCGGTGGCCGCGGAACACGGCTGCAGTCGGTGGTGAGCGACGTGCCCAAACCGATGGCGCCCATCAACGGACGCCCTTTCCTGTGCTACCTCTTCGACATGCTGCTAAGTCACGGCTACAATCACGTGGTGCTCTCCACCGGCTATATGCACGAGGTGATTGAGCAATATTTCGGCGACCGCTATCGCGACCTTGCCATCAGCTATGCTCGCGAACTGTCGCCCCTCGGCACCGGCGGCGGCCTGCTCAACGCCATACAGCATTGCCACACCGACGCCGTCACGGTGCTCAACGGCGATACTCTCTTCCATATCGACTTCGAGGCGTTGCACCGTTTCCACCAGATGCACAACACACCACTCTCCATCGTGCTGCGTCACGTCGACGACACCTCGCGATACGGTTCGGTCCTTACCGACGCCGACGGACGCATCACCTCGTTTGTGGAGAAAGCCGACTCCCAAGGAGCCGGTTACATCAACGGCGGCATCTATCTCCTCAGCCCCACCCTTTTCGACGGTCGGACGGTGGGCGACGTCTTCTCCTTCGAACGCGACATCATGCAGTCGCAATACGCTCAAACGCCTTTCTATGCGATGGCCAGCGACGGCTATTTCATCGACATCGGCATCCCCGAGGACTACGCTCGGGCACAGAGGGAATTCCCTGCGATAAAATGACAATACACGAAGACGAGGTTTTGGATTCAACCGAAAACCTCGTTTTTGTTGTAATCGAAACCGAGGAAACCGTCGCTAAGCTTTTTCGATGGCTACCACCGTCAGCCTCTCGCTCTCGACACGAAACCGCACTTCGCAACCGGCGAAGGGGAAGCCATAGATGCGTTCGGCATCATGTTGGTATTGGGGACGAGGGTCGTGAGCCAGCAGCTGCAGCAGCGATGGACGAAGCGGTTCGTCTATCAGCATCAGCAAGTTGTCGGGACACTCCACCTGCAACAGCCTTTGGGCAGGCGTGGGAGCGAAACCGCTACGGGCATCGGGATGGGCGTCGGTGTATGGGATGTAGGGCTTGATGTCGAAGATAGGGGTGCCGTCCATCAAGTCGGCTCCCGCCACATGAAGCAGCGGCCCCTCCGAAGAGTGTGTCTCGACCGACAGCAGCCGCACCGACGAGAGTCCCATCGCGTTGGGACGAAACGAGCTGCGGGTGGCGAAGACCCCCATCCGCTGGTTGCCACCCAAACGAGGCGGACGGACGGTAGGCGACCAAGTGTCGCGGACATTCTCCGAAAACTGCCATATAAGCCACAGATAGTCGAACTCCTCGATGCCCCGCAACGCCTCAGCCACACGGTACTCGGGGGTGAAGACGATGGTGGCGGGCAATTCGGAGACGATGTTGCTCTGTCGGGGGATGCCGAACTTGGAGGTGTAAGGACTTCGAATATGGGCGATAACTTGCATGGTTGTCAGAGTGAAGGACTGTAACTATAGGAGGTGTCGACGACCTGTTGTGGCTCAAAGCAACTCATCAGCCGCGGATGCAGCCAGTAGGCAAACCGTGCCGAAGCGATGCCGACAGCAGCGCCAGCCATCACGTCGCCCAACCAATGGCGGTCGTTGTATATTCGCATGAATCCTGTCAAAGTGGCGGCAGCATAGGCACAGACACCCACCCAGGGAGCCGTCTCGCGAAACTCGGTGCGAGCGATTTCCGCACCCCAGAAAGCGGTGGCTGTATGGCCGGAAGGGAACGAGTTGTCGGCCCACGACGAAGGCCGTTTCACATGAGCCGTGTACTTGACCGTCTGCACCACAAGGTTGTAAGCCAAGAAGGCTTCGGCCTCAATCCAGAAGAGGTCGCGGTAGCTGCTGCGACTCTCCACCCCTGCCCATTTCAGCACCCAAGGCGCCGCTGCAGGAGCCAGCTGAAGATAGTTGTCGAAATGGAGCGGAGCCCCGTCCATCGGGCCGTGTTCGCTACGCCATTGCTGCACCATTTCCCTTGTCTCGAGGTTGATGACCTCCCAACCGTCGATGGCATGGGTCAACGTGCCTGCCAACGCCAATGTGGCCGACAAAGGCAGCAACACCGCGTTGTCGCGACGATCGGCGGCAGCGATGCTGTCCACCTGTTGTCCACGACAAATCGTGCTTGTGACAAGGAGCAGCAACAGAACTATGTTTTTCAATTTCATATCACCTCATTATTATCAATCAAGCGGAGCACACCGTCGGCATCGAGACGAGGTACCAGTCGACAGGTGTCTATCCTGAACGCATAGCGGATATCGGCTTCGGCACCCATCGAACAGAGACGATGCACATGTGTCGCCTCGAGACAGAAACGATAGGGGTCGTCGGCAGCCGTCTGCCACATACGCCGACACATCAACGCCGCGTCGTTGACCGTTTGAGCCTCTTTTTGCACACAGAGCTTCTCGACCATAGCACCGGCAAAAAGGCTGTCCTCCAACGATGGGTCGTTCTTCCAACCCGAGCATAGCACCACCACATCGCGCTCCTGACGACAAAGACGGTCGACCAAAGCCGAGAGGTTGGAAAAGCATCCCACCAGCACCTCGTCGCTACCGCGAGCCGTCAAGATGGCCACCGTGCCGTTGGTGGTCGAATAAGCCAAGCGACGACCACGAAGATCCATCGTGAGGTATTCGGTAGGCGAGTTGCCCACCTCGGCCAAAGGCATCTTGCGTCCTCCCCTCTCAGCCGCCACGGTATATCCCCGACGATGGTAGTCGGGCAACGGGTCGAGCGAGTCGAGCG
>CAJOQB010000203.1 GCA_905236405.1 uncultured Bacteroidales bacterium | reverse complement strand
TTGTGCTTCTCCTTTGAAAGTTTAAAGGCTTACGCACTCCTTTTCCGTTTTTCACCAAAGTGTTGCATTAATAAGTTGAACTTAGGAACTATGAAACGCATTTTTGTTTTTATGACAGTCATGCTGCTGGCCTTTGTTTCGGCAGCTAATGCACAAATCACCAAGTCTACACTGAAACTGAATGGTGTGGAGATGGTGGAAACCCTGAGTGAAGACGGTATGTCGATGATCAAGCGTCCCTATCGTTGGTTTGCAGGTATGGCACAGGCCGATGTGCAGTCGGTGGCCGTCGAGATGGCACAACTGGAGGCATATGCCACTATTTCGCGTGTTTTCGAGAACTTTGTCACTACACAGGCATCTCGTGGTACTGTCGTGGTGAACGGCAAGGCTCAGCAGGCACTCAAGTCCTACTGGGAGCAGATGAGTTTGAGCGTTCAGCAGGCTTGTGAGCCTTTTGGCGATGTCGAGGTGAACTATAACAGCCAGACGGGGCAGTATGAAGTCATCGCCAAGGTGGGCATCCGTGGCGACCGATACGTGAAGATTCTCGACGGTGCCAAGAATGCCAGACCTGACGACTTGCAGGGCGGCGACCTACAGCAGTTTATCGATGCCAACAATGCCATCATTGATGCTGCCAAGGGCAACTAACCAACATATCTGACTATTTTTTTGTAATGCCATTGATTCTATACTGAGGTAATATGAAGAGAATACTATTGATAGCCATCTTGATGGTGCTTCCAATAATTGTTAATGCACAGAACCCCAAGAAGGTGGCCGTGTGGGAAACACAAACAGAGGATATTGGTATATCGAATCTAAAAAAGAATTTAGTGCGTGACTTTATGGAGGAAGCCATAAACAACACTCCTGGATATAGAAGACTGGATAGAGCCAGGTTTGATGTCATTGTCAAAGAAATAAGATTTCAGCAGTCGGGTGCAGTAAAAGATATAGAGATAATACGTGCTGGAGAAATGGCTGGTGCAAATTATGTGGTAGTGCCGTCTGTCAATGCTGATGGCAATGATTTTCTCGTTACTGTGAGGATGATTGATATTGCGACGAGTGATGCAAAAACAGTAACAGACCTGTGCTCTAATTCTGCACAAGGAATAAAGGAGGCATGTGAAAGGTTGGCCGTGCGAATGTTTGGAAACATAACAGGTGGAGGCTCTTACTCACCGCCCCAATCCGGTGGCAACGGCAATGCTGGGACACAACAGGGTGCGGATAAGATTACGATAAGGGTGGGCAATGTGAGTTTCGATATGGTGAAGGTGCAGGCTGGCAGTTTCGTCATGGGATGCACAAGCGAGCAAGGTGGGGAATGTTACGGCGATGAATCCCCCTATCATCGTGTGACCATAACACAGGATTATTATTTCGGTGTATACGAGGTGACACAAGAACTCTACCAAGCCGTGATGGGCGTTAACCCAAGTAGTTGGAAAGCATATGATAGACCGGTGGAGAATGTTAGCTGGAACGATGCACAGGAGTTTTGTTCCGAGTTGAGCCGAATGACAGGTCGCCGTTTCAGTCTTCCGACCGAGGCGGAGTGGGAGTATGCTGCTCGTGGCGGGAACAAAAGTTCGGGATATAAATACAGCGGCAGTTCCAGATTAGCCGCAGTGGCATGGTACACTGATAACAGTGGTGGACAGACAAACCCGGTGGGACGGTTGCAACCCAACGAATTGGGCATCTACGACATGAGCGGCAATGTATGGGAATGGTGTCAAGACAGGTACGGCAATTACAGTAGTTCAAGTATGACCGATCCTCGAGGACCCAGTACAGGCTCCTACCGCGTGTTGCGCGGTGGCAGCTGGGGCAGCCTCGCGAAGAGCTGCCGTGTTTCGATTCGGTACTACGGCCCCCCCGACTACCGCAACAGCTACTACGGGTTCCGCGTCGTCCTCCATTAGATTTACTACGATGCCATCTATCATACTAAGCTAACATCGGTTTATATAATGAAGCGAAGCAGGCCGCGAAACGGATGTGGAGCGAGACAGCGAAGCGAAATAATAATAAACCGCGAAAAACAAAGACAAATGAATAGCCGCACTCTCCATAAAGAAGCCTCGGAGAGGCTCCATCTCAATAACCCCAGACAAACGGAGTACGGTCGGGTGGAAGTCAAAACTGTTTTGTGCGTCTTGAAGAGACGCGATAACAGATATGTACCATTTGCAGATAGTTATATAAAAAAATAAAAATGAAGAAGATCCTGTTATTACTGCCCTTGCTGTTCCTTTCATCAGTCGCTATAGGGCAAACAAAGAAAGTCGCCTTATTGGAAACCCTTGTCGGAACAGGATCCATGGGCGTGGAGGGTGTGGAGTTGGTTTCGGTCAGAGGGGAAATAAGGAAAGCGTTGGTCAATCAAGCGGGATACCAAGCATTCTCACGTACCGATATCGACCAGATGATGAAAGAGCAAAAGTTCCAGCAATCAGGCATGGTGTCCGATGACCAGAGAAAAAGGATTGGCGTGATGTCGGGTGCTGACTATATCTGTGTGTCCACAGTCAGCAAAGGAACCGCCCAGTATTACCTTGAAGCTTATTTGATTGATGTGGAGACAGGAGAAATCACCAACCCAGCATCGCAGTGGGGTAATCTGTCGGGTACGCAAATTGCCAATCTGGGTCCATTATGCCAAGAGTTGGCTCAGGAGTTGGTGGGATATGCTGGTTCTTCCGGTAGCGGTGGAAACACATACTCACTACGCCCTGGCGGAAACAATAGTGCCAGTCGTGGACAAGATTTCACCGAGACGGCCTTCGGCATCAACATGCGAATGGTGTACGTCGAGGGCGGCACCTTCACCATGGGCTGCACCGGCGAGCAGGGGAGTGACTGCGAAGGTGACGAGTCGCCCAATCGGGTGACCACCGTCGGGTCGTACTATATCGGGATGCTCGAGGTGACGCAGAGCCAGTGGGAGAAGGTGATGGGGACATCCGTCTACCAGCAGCGGAACAAGGCGAATCCCGAATGGCCGATGCGAGGCGTGGGGGCCGATTATCCGATGTACTATGTGAGCTGGGAGGAGGCCAAGGAGTTCTGCACACGCCTGAGCCGGCAGACGGGGAGGAACTACAGCCTGCCCACGGAGGCCGAATGGGAGTATGCCGCCCGAGGGGGCAACAGGAACGAGGGGACAAAGTACAGCGGAGGATGGAGCATTGACGATGTGGCGTGGTACAGCGGCAACAGCAACAGCTCCACCCATCCGTGCGGGACCAAGCGAGGCAACGCCTTGGGTCTCTACGACATGAGCGGCAACGTGTGGGAGTGGTGCGAAGACTGGTATGGGAAGCAGTATCTTCAGTACGACAACATCAATCCCAAGGGTGCATCGTCAGGCTCCAACCGCGTGTTGCGCGGTGGCAGCTGGTACAGCTACGCGAAGGACTGCCGTGTTTCGAATCGGTCCTACACCTCCCCCGACTTCCGCTACTACGGCATCGGGTTCCGCGTCGTCCTCCATTAGTTTTACTACGACACCATCGATCATACTAAGCTAACATCGGTTTATTATAATGAAGCGAAGCAGGCCGCGAAACGGTAGTGGAGCGAGCCAGCGAAGCGGAATAATAATAAACCGCGAAAAACAACAACAATATGCAATACAAGGTGTTTACAATACCCATCGTTGGAGGGGACGAGGAAACGGAGAAGCTCAACAAGTTCCTTCGTGCCAACAAGACGGTAAAAGTGGACAAAGAACTGGCGGTGAGTGGCGACATGACTTATTGGACATTCTGTGTGCAGTATCTGATTCCACCGATGACAACCCCTGTGGGAGAGCGAAAGGAAAAGATAGACTACAAGAGTATGCTGGACGAAAACCAGTTCAGGGTATTCAGCCTGCTGCGTAAATGTCGCAAAGCCATTGCCGACGAGGATGCCATTCCTGCTTTTGCGGTGTTTGTTGATGCCGAATTGGCAGAAATGTCAAAGCTTGATGAGATTAACGAGAAAACAATCGCATCGATAGAAGGTGTAGGGAAACAGCGTACAGATAAATACGCGCGTCGGATGATAGAAAAGATGTATGAAGCGAACAGGGAATCTGATATCAAAAATAGCTGACACCGACAATTTGCTGTTGGCTTTCCATAAAGCCATCCGTGGCAAACGTAGGAACAGCGAGGCTCGACATTTCCAGAATCACCTCGAGGAGAATTGTGTTCGGATGAGAGAAGAAATCCTGTCGGGCAATGTCGTTGTTGGGAAATACGATTATTTCTACATTGAGGACCCCAAACGGAGACTGATCTGTGCGGCATCATTCCGCGAACGAGTGTTGCATCATGCCATCATGAACGTCTGTCATCCATGTTTTGAGCGTAAACTTATAGAAACCACCTATGCCACTCGTCCAGAAAAGGGAATATACAAGGCGATAGATAGAGCCATGTTGGCCATGAAGAAATACAGATATGTGGCGAAATTTGACTTTAGGAAATACTTTGACAACATTTCGCACGACATTCTGAATGACAAACTGGCATGTTTGTTCAAAGACAAGGTGTTGCTTAATATATTCTCGGAGATAATAGCCAGCTATTCCAAATCGAAAGGGAAGGGCATACCTATTGGGAACTTGACGAGTCAATACTTTGCCAACTATTACCTTTCTGAAATGGATCATTGGATAAAGGAATCGTTGCGGGTGCCGGAATACCTACGGTATATGGATGATTTCCTTGTCTTTGCTGATAGCTATTCCGAAGTGGAATGTTACATTAAAGAAATCAAACTCTTCGCCGAAAAGAAACTGCTCCTAACATTGAAGCCTGTCATTGTTGCTATGACAGTCGAAGGGATTGATTTCCTCGGATACAGGATTTATCCCTACAAGATAAGACTTACGCAGAGAAGCAAGCAACGCTTTGTTAGGAAAAGCAGGAAGTATAGCCTGTTAGTGAAAGATGCACAATGGACAGAAAAAAAATATTATGAGCATATCACACCGCTACTGTCATACGCAATGAAAGGTTATACCAAAGGATTGCGAAAGCGGTGTTTGCGGCACGGACAACAGGCTCCAACCGCGTGTTGCGCGGTGGCAGCTGGAACAACAACGCGAAGAACTGCCGTGTTTCGAATCGGAACAACAACACCCCCGACAACCGCAACAACAACAACGGGTTCCGCGTCGTCCTCCATTAGCTTAGTATGATAGATGGATTTCGTCGTAGTAAACATGTTCGTGTCGGGTTTGGCAGAATGCCAAACGAATAGGAACGGTTGCAAACCGTCAGTCAGTCGGTGTTGGTAGCTGTTGTAGAGTAGTGGAACTGCAACAGCGAAGACTCTGGCTGAACAAAAGGAAAAACATAGTATAAAATGAAACATACTGTAGTATTAGTAATGATAATGCTGTTGACTGGAACGGCCATGGCACAGGTGGATATTGAAGCCATGAGAGCCAAGCAGCAACAGATGCGAGAAAAGTACGAGAAGCAGAAACAACAGGCTCAGCATCAGTACGACGACGCACGTCGCAAAGCTGAAGCCGAATATGCTGCGTTTCGCAAGCGGGCCAACGAAGACTATGCCGCTGCGATGCAGCAGGGCTGGTCGAAGATGGGCGTGGAGCCCGCTGTGCCCAAGCCTGCGGAACCGAAGCCTCCACGGCCTCCCCAACCCAAGCTCGAGAAACTCCCCACCTCCAACCCCTTGCCCCAGAGCGAGGTGGTGCCTCAACCTCCCAAGATGGACCCTGTGCCGCTGCCGCCCATCCCTGAGCCGGAGCCTACGGTGCCGACTGTGCAGGTGCCGTTCTATGGCACCACGTTCACCGTCCACGCCGACAGGGAGGCACTCCGATTCCATCTGTCGTCGTTAGAGGAGCGGAGCATTGCCGAGGCATGGAAGCAACTGTCATCGGATAAGTACGACGGTTTGCTGCACGACTGCATCGCACAACGGGAAATGCTGCACTTGTCGGATTGGGGCTATCTATGCCTGCTGCGAAACACATGCGAACAACTGTTGGGCAAGGGCAGCGACGAGGCGGTGCTGCTACAGATGTACCTGCTGGCACAGTCGGGCTACCGTGCCCGCATCGCTCGTGCCGACAACAAACTGGTGCTGCTCGTCCCCTTCAACCGTTCAATCTACAACTACTCCTTCATCAACATCGACGGTGTCGAACATTATATACTCAGTACTGAGAAACCCCGCAATGTCTCTGTCTGCAAGGTGGCGTTCCCTCGCGAGAAGGTGGCCAACATCCTGATGGGGCAACTGCCCGAACTGGACAACGGCAACAAACGAAGCCGCACACTCCAATCCAAGAGGTATGGCTCGATGAGAGCCACGGTGACGGTGGAACAGGGTTTGATAGACTACCTGAACGACTATCCGTTGAGCAGTGCATGGGAGTACTATGCCCTTGCAGGATTGAGCGAGGGGGTGAAAGCCACCCTCTATCCTGCGTTGCGAAGCCAGATGGCAGGCAAGAGCAAAACGGTGGCAGCAGAGATGCTGCTCAACTTCGTCCAAACCACTTTTGACTACGCCACCGACCAAGAGCAGTTCGGTTACGAGCGTCCCCTCTTTGGCGACGAGAGCATCTTCTATCCCATGAACGACTGCGAGGATCGGTCTATCTTTTACAGCATATTGGTTCGCGACCTGCTGGGTCTCGACGTGGTGCTGGTACACTGGCCTGGTCATCTGGCCACCGCGGTGGCTTTTCCCGAGAATGTGTCGGGCGACTACTTCACCCTCGACGGTCGCCGCTACACGGTATGCGACCCCACCTATATCGGTGCCTCTATAGGAGAGACGATGCCAGCGTTCCAGAAGGTGGATGCCAAGTTGGTGAGATTATAGTTACCCTAACAGCACGTCCATTACCATCATCAACACGAAGCCGACGGCAAAGCCGATGGTGGAGAGGTTGGTGTGACGCCCTTGGGCGGTCTCAGGGATAAGCTCTTCGACCACCACATACATCATGGCGCCGGCGGCAAAAGCCAGCAGATAGGGCAGGGCCACGCCGAGAACGCCGGCCAACAGCAGGATGGCCACCGAGCCGAGAGGCTCCACCACGCCGCTCAGTGTGCCGATAAGGAATGAACGCCAACGGGAGTTGCCCTCGGCATGCATGGGCATCGAGATGATGGCCCCTTCAGGAATGTTCTGGATGGCTATGCCTATGCTTACCGCAAGGGCGGCGTTGAGAGAGAGCCCTTGTGCCTCGCCAGCGAAGACCACGCCGACGGCCATGCCTTCGGGCAGGTTGTGGATGGTCACGGCCAATGCCAGCATCATCGTTCTGGAGAGTCTCGACTTGGGTCCCTCGGCTTTCTGTGCTCCGACGTGCAAGTGGGGCGTCAGTTCGTCTATCAACAACAGAAACACGATGCCGGCAAGGAAGCCCACAGCGGCGGGAACGACACCCGTTTCCGCCATCTCGATGCTGGGTATCAACAGCGACCATACGCTGGCGGCCACCATGACGCCGCTGGCAAAGCCCAACAGTGTCTTCTGTAAGCGGTCGGGAATCTCCTTCTGCATGAAAAACACAAAGGCAGACCCTATCATGGTGCCCACCAAAGGCAGTAGGATTCCGATAATTAATGCGTTCATTTGTCTTTTCTTTCTGGATTCTTAGGGAACCAGCCTTTTGCGACACGTTCACGTTGTTTGAATAGCTCGAGGATGGACCAGAGGCTGGAGAAGGCCACTACACCGAGGATGGTCGAGGGAATGGTGGCTGCCGTCAGTAGCGACCCCATGATGCAACCCACGGCCAACAGCAGGAACGCCCACCAACATCGCACACCGAAGTAATACTCCGCTTTGATGACGATGGGATGGAAGAAACCGATGCAAAGGAAGGAAGAAATTCCGATAATTATTCCAGTAAAATTCATTTGTTCAATTGTTTGTTTGATGATTACCGCTTTGTTATATGCTGCAAAGATACGTAGATTCCGCAAAACGCAGAATCACTACAATTGGTGAAAACAAAGGGGCAAACCTGTCGGTTCGCCCCTCACCAAATATGTGAACAAAAAAGTTTACTTGGTGGAGATGACCAGATAGTCGGTGTATCTCCAGAAGGAGCCTGGGTTGAGGATTTTCAGGTAGGCGGTCACCGAAGGATCGTGCTCGTCGGCTACCAGTTCGTAGCTGTCGGAGGGATGTTTGGTGATGATGATGGGTTTCTTCTTGTTGACGGTGATGGTGGTCACCTTGGTGCGGTCAATCATGGTGAAGAGTTCGGTGTTCATGTTGGTGGTGGCACTCTGCTTCTTGCCGATGCCGATGAATCCGCCGCTCTTGTTGACGATGCCAGCGTTCTTCAGTTCGCTGTAGCTGCCGACGATGAAGTAGGCCTTGTTGGCTTCGGCGGTCTGACGGGCGATGGTAGCATCCTTCTCTTGGTTGGAGGCATGGAGGGTGTTGATGTTCTCGTTGAGTCCGCGGATGATGACCTTGCTGTTCTCTAACTCGGTGCGGAGAGCGGTGATTTGGGCTTCCTGGTCGGAGATGCGTTGTTCGAGCTTGGTGACGAACTCTTGGAGTTGGGTGCTTTCGTTGCCGGCGGCTTTCAGCTTGGCGTTGAGGTTGGCCAGTTTGGTCTTGTTGTCGGCCAGCATGGTCTCGATGTTGGCGATTTGGTCGTTGATTTCGCCTTTGACATTGCTGCCGCCTTCGATGCCGCCGCGGCTCATCTTCTGTACCGAGGAGTACTTGCTGTTGATTTGGTTGAGGTTGTCTTCAATCTGGTTGAGGACATCGAAGAGGGCGTCGATTTCGCCATCTTTCTCGTCGACGATTTGTTGCAGCGAGTCGGCACGTTGCTGGGCAATGAGGAGGTCGTCGCTGGCTTTGCCGTTGCAGGCAACAAGGAGGGCCGTCAATGCGAACCCCAGGATGAGATGAAGCTTTTTCATTGTCTTATTGTTTATGTGTATTACAATATTATTTCTTTTTCTGCGTTTAAGGCAATATAGTGCGAATAACGTAACTTGTTAGATTTTATTGCATACCTTTTGTATTACTATGACAAATCCTTTGTTGGCAGCGTGGAACACGCCTTTTGACACCCCACCTTTTTCTTCGATACGCCCGGAACACTACGAGCCGGCCATCCGTCACGCCATGGAGGAGGGAAGGGAACGTATACAAGCCATTGCAGGCAATGAGGAGTCTCCTACTTTTGAGAACACCATCGAGGCATTGGAACACTCGTCACCGCTTTTGGACAGAGCCACGGCGTTGCTGTTCAACCTCAACGAGTGCGACACCAACGAGCAGTTGCAGCAGATTGCCATGGAGATGAGCCCGTTGTTGGCTCGCTACAGCAACGAAATATATATGGATGCTCGGCTCTTCGACCGTGTGGCGTCGTTGTATGACCAAAGGGAGTCACTCTCTCTCGACGCAGAGCAGCAGACGCTTTTGGAGCGGACCTATCGAGCTTTTGTGAAGCACGGAGCTCGGTTGGGAGAAGAGGAGAAGAAGGCTTTCGCCCGATGCAGCGAGGAACTGGCCACGTTGACCCAACTGTTCAACCAGCATGTGCTGGCTGACACCAACGAATATGTCTTGCACCTGACTCGCAAGGAGAGCTTGAAGGGACTGCCGTCGCGAGTGGTGGAGATGGCACGTGACGAGGCTCGCAGTCGAGGATTGAAAGGATGGGTGGTGACGCTACATGGTCCCAGTTATATTCCCTTTATGACCTATGCCGAGAGTCGTCCATTGCGTCGGATGCTCTACCAAGCCTACAACAATCGTGGCCACCGAGGCAACGACAATGATAACAACGCCACCATCTTCCGTATTGTGGAGCTGCGGCTCGAGATGGCTCGGCTGTTGGGTTACGACGATTATGCGTCGTATGTCCTTAGCGACAAGATGGCTGGCGATGTGGCGACGGTGAGGGCTTTCATGAAGCGGTTGAAGGAGGCGTCGCTTCCAGCGGCGAAGGCCGATTTGCAGGAGGTGCAGGACTATGCTCGGCGGCAGGGTGCTGATTTTTCGATACAGAAATACGACTTCTCCTACTACAGCGAGTTGCTGCGGAAAGAGAAATACGACTTCGACAGCGAGTTGCTGCGTCCCTATTTCCCGCTTGAAAAGGTACGGCAAGGCATCTTCGACCTCTATCATCGACTCTATGGACTGTCGTTTGTCGAGACCACCGACGTAGAGAGCTATCACCCCGAGGCCAAGGTGTACAAGGTGACCGACGGCGAGCGATGGATGGGGCTGCTCTATCTGGACATGCACCCTCGTGCCAGCAAACGTGGCGGTGCATGGATGACCGAGTTCCGAGGACAGCATCGCGAGGGAGACCGTGACGTGCGGCCGTTGATACAGGTGGTGTGCAATTTCTCGCGACCGGTGGGCCACCAGCCGGCACTGCTTAGCTTTGGCGAGGTGGAGACGTTCATGCACGAGATGGGGCATGCCATGCACGGGATGCTGAGCGATGTCCGGTACGAGAGTCTCTCGGGGACCAATGTGCTGCGTGACTTTGTCGAGATGCCCAGCCAGGTGATGGAGAACTGGTGTTATGAGCCGGAGTTCCTCAACTCCTTTGCCCGTCACTACCAAACGGGCGAGACGATTCCGACCGAATATGTGGAGAAGATACGTCGCAGTCAGAACTATCTGTCGGGCTGGCTGTGCCTGCGACAACTAAACTTGGGCAACACCGACTTGGCGTTCCATACACTCCACGAGATGCCTAAACAACGCGACGCGGCACTATTCGAGCACCAGGCAATGACCGACCTGCTGCCTCCGATGGGCAACACCGTCACAGCCTTTACCCATATCTTTGCTGGTGGCTATGCGGCAGGCTACTATGGCTACAAATGGGCGGAGGCTCTGGATGCAGACATCTTCTCCCATTTCAAGGCCCACGGCATCTTTGACTCGGAGACGGCTGCCCGGTTCAGGAGAGATATCCTTTCGCGAGGTGGCAGCGAACATCCGTCGACACTCTATCGCCGCTTCATGGGTCGCGATCCCAATCCCGACGCCCTCATAGAGCGAAGCGGTTTTAAGAAATAACAAAAAACAATCAAGAAATGAATACAGACAAAATTGAATTACAGATACTGAAAGTCTTTGCCAACAGCCCTTTCTCCTCGTTCAACTACAAACAGGTGGCCGCCAAGGTGGGTGCCTACGACAAGGCGTTCCGCGAATTGGTGCACGCCACTGTGCTTCAGATGGCCGAAGACCATATCCTTGTCGAAGAGGGCAGGGGAAAATACAAAATCAACCCCAAACATATCAACGACGACTTGCTGCCCAAGAACTATGTGATTGGCACCATCGACATGAAACAGACAGGCAAAGCCTATGTCATTCCCAAAGAGGAGGGACGCGAGGATGTCATGATTGCCCCCAACTACACCAATCATGCCCTTCATGGCGACACCGTCAAGGTGCTGATGTTCCCCCAACGCAAGATGCACAAACCCGAGGGACAGGTGGTGGAGATATTGGAACGGGCCAAGACCCGTTTCGTGGGCCGCATCCAACGACAGGGCAACTTTGCTTTCCTGTTGCCCGACAACCGCAATATGGTGGTCGACATCTTCATTCCCTTGCCCGACCTCAATGGTGCCGTGGATGGTGAGAAATGTGTGGTCGAGATGACCGACTGGCCGGCTAATATGCACAATCCGGTGGGCAAAGTGGTGAATCGTTTAGGCAAGCCGGGCGACAACAATGTCGAGATGCAGTCGATATTGGTGGAGAACGATTTCCCGATAGACTTCCCTGACGATGTCAAGGCTGCCGCTGCCAAAATCAAAGCACCGACGAAGAAAGATTATGAGGGACGACGTGATTTCCGCAAGGAGACCACTTTCACCATCGACCCCTCGGATGCCAAGGACTTCGACGATGCTCTCTCGTTCAAGCCGCTGAAGAACGGCAATTACGAGGTGGGTGTGCATATCGCCGATGTGTCGCACTATGTCACTCCTGGCTCGCCCATCGACCGAGAGGCCTACGAACGCGGCACCTCCATCTATCTTGTCGACCGCACGGTGCCGATGTTGCCCGAACGGCTTTGCAACGAGCTTTGCTCGCTCCGTCAGGGTGAGGACAAACTCTGTTTCTCGGTGCTCTTCGAGATGACACCACAGGCCACGGTGGTCGACCAATGGTTCGGCAAGAGCATCATCTGTAGCGACCGCCGGTTGGCTTACGAGCAGGCACAGGAGGTGATCGACCGTGGAAAATGGGTCGACACGGGTGACCCCGCCGACCAAAAGGTGGGCGAGGCTATACTGGCGCTACACCAGTTGGCCACCATCTTGCGTGACGGTCGTTACAAGGACGGAGCCATCAATTTTGAGACGCAGGAGGTGAAGTTCCAATTGGACGAGAACGCAAAGCCTATAGGAGTATACATCAAGGAGTCGAAAGAGGCCAACTGGCTCATCGAGGAGTTTATGCTGCTGGCCAACCGCAAAGTGGCCGAGCGGGTGGGCGCCATCGCCAAAGAGGGCAAGGTGCGTCGCAATCCCGATGCCAAGACGTTCGTCTATCGTGTCCACGATGAACCCAACCCTGAGAAGCTGAATACTTTTGTCGAGTTTGTGTCGCATCTGGGCTTCGAGATGCACACGGGCAGCCGCAAGGCATTGGCTCAGTCGTACAACAATCTGTTCGAGAACATCGCTGGCAGGGGTGAAGAGTACATGATTGACTCGATAGCCATCCGCACCATGTCCAAAGCCTACTACAGCACCGACAATATCGGACACTATGGATTGGCGTTCCCCTTCTACACCCATTTCACTTCGCCCATCCGTCGCTATCCCGACCTGATGGTCCATCGGCTGCTCTTTAGCTACATGAATGGAGGCGACAGCGCCAATGCCGCCGAGTATGAGGAATACTGCAAGCATTGCTCGGTGATGGAGAAGCGGGCTGCCGATGCCGAACGCAGCAGTGTCAAATACAAGCAGGCAGAGTATCTGAGCGACAAGATTGGCCAGACATTCCCCGCGTTGATATCGGGTGTCAGCAAATGGGGCATCTATGCCGAGATAGAGGGCAACAAGTGCGAGGGCATGATTCCCATCGGCAGCCTGAAAGGCGACTACTACATGCTCGACGAGGACAACTACCAGGTGATAGGACGTCGCACGGGGCAGACCTACAAACTGGGCGACCCTGTGACCATCTGTGTCAAGGGTGTCGACATGCTCCGCAAGCTTATCGACTTTGAGTTGGTCGACGGCGATGAGCAACGTCCGTCGGCAAACGGGCATCCTTCCAGGTCGCCGAAGACGATAAAACCGAAGTCAAGGAGTCCCAAGGCCAAAAACGCTCGGACATCCAAAGAGGGCAAAAGTGGCAGGCCCTCCAAGACTCGCAAAAAAAGCAAAGCGAGCAAGTGATCAAACAACAGGCAACCCCGCAATGGAGGTTGCCTGTTGTTTTTTTAATACAATACGATGTTTACTTTGATTTCCCGTAGTTCGCCTTGCCCTCGTTGAGCCAATGGATGAACTTCTGTACGTCGCGTACATACTTGAAGTTTTCTTTGGTCAGCACATTGCCCTCGCTGTCGATGATGACATAGTAGGGTTGGGCGTTCATGTTGAAGGTCTTGGTTTGGTAGTAGAGGTTGCGGCGGCCCAGCGTCTTGATCATACGGCCATGGTCGTCGGGAATCCATTCCTCTTCGGGCAGGTCGATGTCGTTCATGTCGGCAAAGAGGGAACAGATAATGAAGTCTTCGTTGAGAATCTTCTTCACCTCGGAATCCACCCAAACGGCATTCTCCATCTTACGGCAGTTGGCACAGTTGCGACCGGTGAAGTCGATGAAGATGGGCTTGTTGTGCTCTTTGGCCCATGCTTTTGCCTCGTCGAGGTCATAGAAGCCTTCGAAACCGGTGGGCAGGTGCAGTTGGTCGACATATTTGCGGTCGGCAGGCAAGGAGCCGTTATAGGCCACGGTGCCGGCTTGGATGTTCTGTGTGTGTTCGACGATGGTTCGCTCAATATTGAAGTCCTGTGTGTCTTCGGGAGGCAGGTATCCGGAAATGCCTTTCAAGGGTGCACCCCACATACCGGGAATCATGTATACCACGAAGGCAAAGTCGAGGATGACCAAGAAGAGACGGATGACACCGATGTGCTCGACATCCTCGTCGCCTTTGAATTTGATTTTGCCCAACAGGTAGATGCCCCACAGCGAGAAGATGACAATCCACAGTGCCAGATATATCTCACGGTCGAGCAGTCGCCAGGTCCAGTATTGGTCGGCCATGCTGAGGAATTTCAGACCAAAGGCCAGCTCGAGGAAGGCGAAGGAGACCTTGACGGTGTTGAGCCATCCGCCCGACTTCATGTTCTTCAGCACTTGGGGGAAGAAGGCCAGCAAGGTGAACGGAAGGGCAAAACCGATGCCGAATCCCAACATGGTGACGAGCGCCACCCAACGGTTGGTTGACTCGGTGGTCAGTCCTACCAGTGCTCCGCCAATGATGGGACCGGTGCAGGAGAAGGAGACCAGCACGGTGGTGAGTGCAATGAAGAAGGGGGCCATCAATCCGCCTTTGTCGGCTTGTTCGTCTGACTTGTTGATCCATTTCTCGGGCATCTTGATCTCGAAGAGGCCGAAGAAAGAGAGGGCAAAGACAAAGAAGATGAGGAAGAAAATCAGGTTGGGGATGCCGTGGGTGCCGATGAAGTTGAGCGACTCGGGTCCGAAAATGAAACTCAGGATGGCACCCAGCACGGCGAAGATGAAGATAATGGAGAACCCGAAGAACCAGGCTTGACGACGGTTCTTGCGTTTGTTCTCACTGCTGTGCATGAAGAAGTTGACCGTCATGGGAATCATGGGGAAGACACAAGGAGTGAACATGGTGAGGATGCCGCCACCCAATGCCACCAAGAAGGTGAGCAGCAGGTTGAGGTCTTTCTCTTCGCTCTCGTCGCCGTCGTTGTTCTCTTCGGTCTCCTGTGCAATGGCGGCAGCGGTAGTGGTGTCCTCTGCTGCTTCATCCATTTCGGCTTCAGCGGCAGCGGTGTCAGCCTCTTCGGCTTTCATTGTGGTGGCAGGGACGTTGAAGGTGAAAGGCACGTCGCTCGGAGCAATGCAACTGCCGTCGTTGCAGAGTTGGTAGTAAAGCGAGCCAGTGACTTTGAATGCTTTGTCGGTAGTGCGTTTCACCTTTTGACGGAAGGTAACGTTGCCCGTGAACGACTTGACGTTGCATTGGAAGGTCTCGTCAAACTCTTCGTGTGCCTTGGGCTCCTGCACTTTGCCGACAGTGCTGAACCCGTTGCCTTTGTCGAAGGTGAACTCCAGTGCGATGGGACCGGCAGGGTCGGTGTATTGGGAATAGATGTGCCAACCGGCTTCAAGTTTGCAGGTGAATACCAGTTCGACCTCGGTGGCCGAGATCTCTTTGACCGAATACGACCACTTGGCGGGATTTTGCACCTGTGCGAACGAAAGCAGCGATAATACTGCAAACGCGATAAGAATCAGACACTTCTTCATGTTGTGAATACTATATTTCTATGTTTAATAAAATGCAAAAATACAAAAATATAAGTCATGGTTCGTTTTTGGTGTTTTTTTTTTTGTACTTTTGCATTTTGTTATGGGGATGCCGAAAACCATACAGAGTAGGCGTAATAAATTATGAATGAAAAGAAATGAAGAAAGTTTTGATTTCTCTCGCAGCTGTTGCTTTGGTTGCTTGCTTGGCAAGCTGCAACAAGACCTGCAACTGCAAATGGTATCTCAATGGCACTGTGGAAAGAGAGACCGAAGAAGCACTTGACACCGAACATTTCGAGAAGTGTTCTGACATGAACACTGTTGTTGAGGTGAACGGCAAGAAGACGGGCCGTGAGTGCAAGTCGCAACTCTTCTAAACAAGAGTAAAAGAAGTATTAATTAAACAAGGCGGTTGCTCTACAGGGTGACCGCCTTGTTTTTATGAAAAAAAGGAGACATCCGTTGGGATATCTCCTTAGATTATTGCTGTTAAGAATGAAATCTCCTTATTCTGCATCGGGATTGACAGAGACATAAGATCTGTCTTTGGCACCACGCTTGAACTGGACGGTACCGTCGCAGAGAGCGAAGAGGGTGTGGTCTTTGCCCATGCCAACATTCTGACCGGGGTTGTGGACGGTGCCACGCTGACGGACAATGATGTTGCCGGCGATGCAATGCTGACCACCGAAAATCTTAACACCTAAACGTTTGCTTTCGGATTCGCGACCGTTGCTTGAACTTCCGACACCTTTTTTATGAGCCATGATATAATACTTTTAATTGTTTACTACTAAAGGGATTAATTAATGCTATCGATTTTGATTTGGGTCAGATAGTCACGATGACCGTTCAAGGTCTGGAAGCCTTTGCGACGAATCTTGCGGAACACAAGGACTTTCTTGCCTTTTAAGTGTTTGATAACGGTTGCTTTCACATT
>CAJOQB010000202.1 GCA_905236405.1 uncultured Bacteroidales bacterium | reverse complement strand
TCGATGGTTGTACGTTTGAATCTTGACCTGTTTGTTTGTCCATACATCTCAACCAATTCGGTCAATGATGTCTCTTTTTGCAGAGCAATAAAGACCTTGAAGATATGATCAAAGTTTGCCCCAACAACATAGGACATAACATAGGACACAACATAGGACAGTTTCTGTTTAAGTTGCTCATTTTTATCAAGTCCATCTTGGGACACAACATTGGACAAATCATCTTCAATGAAATCTGGATGACAGGGAATATCTATCAAGAAATATGAACGGTCTTCATCTGTTTCAATGGTGGCTGATGCAGAACCGTTATCCTTCAGTTTTCTCTGTATGGTAGGAATGCCCGTGGCTCGTCCTTCGGTCAATTCCAGTTCTTTCAGAAATTCTCCCAATCGTCGGTTGCGGTATTTCCGGCAACGGAGCGTCTGTGCCTTTCTCACCACATCCAACGGAATTGAACGGTCGGGGCCTCCGTGATTTAATATGGAGATTCGGTTGGGCTCGACTGTAATCTCAACAGGTTCTCGCTCGTTGTAGTTTCTATGGTATAGAGCATTCACCACAGCCTCCTCCAATGCCTGATATGGATAGTTGAAATACCGTATTGAATGTTCATCATCGGACTGCTTCTTGATTTGTTCCTTTATCACGTTCGTCCGTATATACGACATGGCATCTCTTATCATCATCGGTACGGACCCTTTGATGGTCGGCAGCTCGATGATGTTGTCTGGGTTGTTCTCCCGACCTTCGGGGAATATCACAATATCCACTTGGGTGGTTCGGAAAAATTTCTCAGGATGCTCACAGAACATCATGGCCGCCACATTTTTGATGCATCGTTTTTCCGTAGGACCTTCCATGAGGTCCATCTGTTCCAGAACACCCTCGAGATTGTTCACCAAGTCCTCCTCCTGCAGCTTACTGTCCACCCTCACTAAATAGTCTTTCACCAAGAGCGGCGAGATGTCTGAGAGTTTGATTTCAGGATTGCCACGGTCATCAAACGGAACTCGGTTGGCCATATCCCGTAGTTCATCCAGTTGTTCTCCTTTCGCCTCAACCGAAGATGTCCCGTAGCGGATATAGAATACGTGTTTCTTCACTTTAGCCGTTACATCAGATGGTACAGAGTACGGACGGTTGACACCCGATGGCACCCATATCACTAACACATTCTTTCCATCCACTTCTTCCACCGAGATTCGTGGAGCATAGAATGGCTCAATCTGTTGGTTGAATTGGAGCATTTCCCGTTGAATCTTGTCCAACTGGCTTGTTGGGATTCCCGTGACAGGTCTCTTTGCTACACCATTCTCTTCTTCTACACCCACAAGGATGTAGCCACCACCAAGGTTGTCGAAGTCGTTGGCAAAGGCACAGATGGTGTGGTAAATAGACACAGGGTTCCAACCCTTCTTGAATTCAATCCGGTTGGATTCCACTTTCCTTTGGTTCAGGAGATCTTCTATGTTAATAGGTAGCGACATGGTCTATATAATAAGGTAGGCTCAAAAAAATCTTTTATTATTCATAACAGGCTGGACGGTGAGCCTTCTTTAACCGCTTCGCCAACTATGTGCCTATACATATAGATAGGCTAAGCAAACGTTTCTTTCTGACTTTTATTGTTCTGTAATACCAAATCTGTTTTATTATTCCAGCTAGGGTTCTTGTATCACGGTAAGAATAGTGTCTGCAAACACTAAACTATTTCTAATTAGTGTTTGGAAACTTGTATAAGCGATACCATTGCCATCATCCGCTGGCTGGGGCCGCCGATAGGGGAGGAGTAGGGACTACAAGTGTGATATGTAATTAACAGTCAGGTTATCCGAAAAGGCCTCGTAAGTCGGCTGCCAGAAAGTCTGTAGCAGGAATGCCCTCATAGCCTACCACAAAAGCAGCATGGGGCTTGAATTGTTCACGGAACATTGCCAATCCACGAGTGTATTTCTCATGACCCGACTTTACCTCCATTCCCACAATTTTGCTGCCCGATTTCAATACGAAATCCACCTCGTTGTTCCCATCGCGCCAATAGTAAGATTGCATACGATGGGCATAGGCCGCATTGACCACATGGCAACCTATGGCCGATTCGAAGAGACGGCCCCATAGTTTTCTATTGACTATAGCCTCTTTAAAAGTGGACTCGCAAAAGATGCTCTTCAGGGCATTGTTGTATACTTGATATTTGGGAATTGATGCACGCCGGCGACAATTGTCAAGGGCATATTTTTGCAGACCGCACACCAGTCCGCTGTCGTTGAGCAGTCTCAGATAATAGGACAGCGTAGTGGTGTTTCCTGCATCTTGCAGAAGACCTATCATCTTTGTCAGCGACAGAATTTCTCCCGAATAGGCGGAAGCCAACTCGAAGGTCTGTCTCAGCAAGGCAGGTTTGTTGACCACGGCATCCACCAGCACATCCTTGTTGATGGTGGCATCGATGATGGATGCTCGGATATATTCCGCCCAACGGTCTTCATCCGCAATCAGTTCAGCCACGGCGGGGTATCCGCCAAAATAAACATACTGTTCCAGCGTAAAACCGAATGCCTCGTGCATCTCTTCATAAGTCCAATGCGGTATGCGGATGGTCTCAAACCTCCCTGCCAGCGAATCTGCCAATCCACGCTCGATCAGCACTCTTGACGAGCCAAGTAAAAGTACCTTGATGGGAGTGTCATTGAACGAGTCTTCGTCCCACATTTTTTTCACCACTTCACTCCAACCGGCAATTTTCTGCACCTCATCTATTACCAGCACAATGCTGTCGATGGGTTCCGACCGAAGTCTCATGCGGGCATTCTCCCAACAATCAGAAATCCATTCTTTTTTCGATGTCGGCACATCATCGGCAGAGTACATCAACCTCGGTGTTTTCAGTGACGACAGCACCTGTTTGACCATGGTTGTCTTACCCACCTGACGCGGTCCTGTGACGATTTGGATAAACCTTCTTGGTTCTTCTAACCGTTCTTTAATCACCTTACAATAAGCTCGTTCAAACATATTTTATGTTTTTATTTATTCAAATGAGTAATTTTACTCAATTCACTGAGTAATTTTCTAAATCACGCTGCAAAAGTACATCTTTTACAGAACATGGCAAAAAATTTTTTTTGCCATGTGAAATATTTGTAGTATTTTTACAGTCACAGGATGACGGTCCTCACCCTCTTTCTGCAAAAAAATGTATGACATGGGCAGAAATATCTGCAAAAAAATGTATCTTTGCATCGAAAACAAAACAAATGCAAAAAAATGTGATAAGAACTATGGAAAGAATTGCTTTAAAACGACTTATGGATTGGAAGGATGATGAAGTTGGATTGCCGGGTGCAATGGTCAATGTGGAACCTGCTCAATGACAATGCATTTGTGGAATACAAAGGTGGCATGACGGAACAAAATGTCTTGCTTTTTGAGGTTGCCTTATATCAAATAAAATGATTTTCCGTTATTCACCACAAAGAAGCCTCGAAGAGAGACGATTTCAAGCATGTGCCGTTTGTGGATAGTCATTCAAACAAAATAAACAGCGGAAACGATAAACACAAAGGAGAAAACAATGAAACGGTCAACAGGAGATAGACAAGGCAGCTTGATACTCATTTTTTTGGTGTCATGTTCACAATCATGGCGTTCGTTATGTGGAAAGATGTCATTGTCGGGCACCAGTGGCCGGAAGATGTCAACGGATGGATCGGCCTCATATCGACGCCGCTGCTTTCCTTCGTCAGTTTTAAATTCGGCTTGTTCCCACTCCCGACAAGGATGAGGGGAGAGGTACAGCCAGACGAACAAGCAGACGTCCCACACGACGAACAACCGGAACAGCAGCAAGCTGTGGGCAAGAAAGACAGCCGCATAATCGACTGGGAGAAGCTGAAGAGCCAGCCGCCGTTGATAAAAGCCATCTCCATCCTGTCGCTGGTGGTGCTGGTGGTGTTCTATTTCACCACACGGCAATACATCGTCACCGTGCCGGGGTTCTCCTATGTGACGCTTGCCGGCGGCATCTGTCTTGTGCTCGGGATATTCCTTTACAGCTACAAAGGCCGTCTCCAGACCTTCGGCAAGTACTTCTTCGGCTTTGTGCTGATGGTCTTTGTTGCCTTCCTTGTCGCCGTCTATGTCGGCAAGGCGATGGGCAGCGAGCGCGAATGGAACGACCTCGAAATCGAATCGTACCACATTCAACACAGCGCAGGAAGAAGCGTGGCCACACCGAGCCACCTCATCGTCAACGTCGACGGCCAACCTGCACACATCTACAAATTCGACCAGCCGCTGAGCACGCTGGAACAACACTATGGAACCGATTTCAAGGACTCCGTCGTCGTCGACCTGACCGTCCGACAGGTCGCCCCCCACCTCTACGTCAATCCCCAGGCCAAAATCAAACCGAGAGCAGACAGCAAATAGGCATCGCTGTCTTTTGGGAAAACTGATGCGAAAGATGCACGATTAAACATATGAAGCAAAAGAAACTGTGGCAATGGGCGTTGGATGCCCTGGTGTGGTGCCTCTGCGTGGCGGCACTGGTGTGGGTG
>CAJOQB010000201.1 GCA_905236405.1 uncultured Bacteroidales bacterium | reverse complement strand
GCCGTTGGTGTCGACGACAGCACGGATGCGGTAGGTGGCGGGCAGCAGGTGTGGGTAGGACAACAGCGTGTCGCCCACGACCGACACCTGTCGCAGCACATTCCCCTTGTCGTCCATCAGCTGGCAGAGCAGCGGGGACCCCGTGGCGTTGTGCAGCCGTAGACGGATGTTGCCGTAGTCCTTTTCCTCGGTGAGGGTGGTTTGCACCGACAGGCTGTCGTTGCTGCGATGCCACAGGTCGGTCAGCTTGCCGGCCAAGAGCGTCAGCCGGTAGCTCTTGCCCTGAGCCATCGCAAACGTGCTGTCGGCCACCAAAGTGGCACGCAACCCGTTGCTGTCGACAAGGAGGTCCATCGGATGCACCGTCGAGTCGGCGTCCATGCAGAGCACCGCCCCGACAACACGCGGAGCCTCTGTCACCAAAGGAGCGGAAAACGCGAAAGCAGGAGACTCATAATAGGGTAGCTTGTCGCCGAAACAGGGGCGTGCCTTCAACGAGGCAGCCGCAGCGGCACCCATATGCATCTTGCCCGTCTTTGCCGTGCGACGCAGCTTCAGCGTGTCGTTGATGCCAGTGGTGTCGACCAGCACGACTCTCAGACTGTCGGCAGGCTTCAGCATCCATAGTTGGAGGGTGTCGCGACGGTCGTTGAGACGGTATTCCACCTGCTGCCCCATAGCGTCAACGGTGGGAGAGGTCATGGGCAAGGCGGTGACGACGGTGGCATATCCCTTTTCAGTCATCTGGTAGTTGAGCACCCGCTGCTGCGACCCTTCCATGCTCCACATCAGCAGTCGTTGGACAGGAGTCTGTGGGGTAGCATGTAGGGCGAGCGAGTCAGCCGTGCTGTCTATGGCATGTGGGCGGCATGTGGGCGACACAGCGGTGTCGAGGAAGCCCACCGCCTCGCCGGCATCGAGCCGTTGGTTTTTATTCTCGTCCTCGAAGGCCACCAACCAGTAGCCCTCCCCTTTTCTCATATAGTCCAAATGGAACTGCCCCTGTTTGTTGCATCGGGTAATGTAGGCAGGGTTGGTCTTGAAGGCCATGCTGTCGGGCAACACCAACAGCGTTTCGCTGTGGGCAGGATAGGCCGCCACGGAAATCGTGGCTTCGCGAGGTTGGAGCGTGAGTGCGTCGAGCACCTCGCCTCTCACCTCCATGCTGTCGATGGCGTCGCCTGTGGAGAAGACATAGGAGAACGAAGGGAGGAGGTTGCCCTCGTTGAAGTCGGCCACCGCTTCTTGGAACTGGAAGAGATAGGTGGTGTTGGCTTGGAGCGAGTCGCCCAGCTTGACCACCACGCTCTTGCCCTTGGTGCCATAGGTGGGCTTGGGGCTGATGGGGGGCGAGACAAGCACGTTGTTGTCAGCATCCTTCAGCACCACATATTCGTCAAAGGAGATGGAGAACTGGCGGTCGGCGAAGCGGGTCGACTGGTTGTCGGGCAGCGTGGACAGCACCACGGGAGGCGCCACATCCTTGGGACCCCCCGAGGGGAACCCCTGCTTGGCGCATCCCGCCAACAGCAGCACCGCCGCCATCATGGCGACGTGCCATACCGTTGCATTATTGCCATTCCTTTGCATCTTCATGTTGCGTTTCTGTCGTTGCCCTTCAAAAGCGGCATCGCACTTTTTGCCGCCCCGATGGTTGTTGGAGTGTCATTATCGCTCTTACTTTCAACGCGGTGACATCCTGCCATTCGGGGTTGTCGGTCATACAAAAGTACAAAAAAAGCGGCACTTGCGACGATTTAAGATTTTTTTTCATTCCTTCATCCAACATTTTTGACAAAGCTGCGTTATTGGGGCGTGCTTACTATTTCACATGATGTATTTGAGGCGCCTCTCGCTTTGGGAGGCACCTTTTTTTGTCCCCTCTCTAATTTCTTTTGCGATAACGTTTTATTAGCTCCTCACGGTACTTCTCGGCGATTTTGCGTGCCAGTGCCACCCCGTCGCCTTGCGGTTCGGCCTCGAACGAGCCGATACGGTCACGCCACCAAAGGCCCTCATAGCGACAGATGCGGTCATGGTATGCCTTCTCGTCGAAAGGACGACCCTCCTCGATAGCGGCATCGACCTCCTTGAAGAACTCTTTCCATCGATAGGCATAGTAGGTGGCGGTGAGACCCGCCCAGGCACGACTGCCGTATTCGTTCAGCAACGCATCCTCCTCGCCCCAGGTGGTGATAAGGTTGCGAGCGTTGCTCTCGTAGTAGTCTTTCTCCTCTTCGGTGTTGCCGATGGCACGGGCGTCGCGAATCCAGCGGCCCAGCAGGAAAGCGCTCTCGGTGGCCAACAGGGTGTCGGTGTCGTCGAGGATGTCGCACATCCGACGCTCCACCTGGTGCAGCCGCTCGTAATCCCCCTCCTTGTATGCCTTCACATAGTCGGCATACAGGTCGCCGAAATAGTTGCCCAACAATTGGCGGGTGATGTTGACGACATCGAAATGGCGGGCGCGGCTGTTGCCTCCGGCGGCCAGCAGGTGGTCAAGCACCTCCAACAAGTCGATGTTGTTGTAGCGGTAAGTCGGAGCGATGTAGTATTGGCGGTACTCCTTGATGTCGCCCATGGTGGGGCGTTGGTTGATGCGTACCGTCTGGCCGGGCGACGAGACCTTGTTGTAGACGCTGTCGGCCAAGAGCCGCCAAGCCGCACGCATCTCTTTGTCCTTCCTGCCCGCACGTTGGTCGGCGAGATGCTCCACCCAAGCCGTCACATCTTTGGTAAGGGGGTTGTCCCATGCCTTCTCGAAGACATACTCGTACATGAAAGGGTTGCAGTCGAATCCCTCGAGAGTGGAGCCGATGCCCACGAAGTTGTCGCCCCCTTTCTCAAAGGCCCGTTCGATACGCACATTCACCGTGTCGAGGTTGCCCGCCAGCATCGAGTTGCCGCCGAAGTTGCCCAGATAGCACCAGATGTAGGGCACCCCGTAGTAGGCATTCGTGCGTTCCCACACCGGCTGGCGTTCGCAGTAGTAGTCGAGCAGCAGGTGACGCTCCTTGGGGAAAGAGGTGATGTAAGCCTCGATGCGGTTGTCCACCTCCCAGTATTTCCGTTCGTTCCAAAAGAGCCATGTCATCTCCAACCATCGGGCCTCGGGGTCGGCGGCGGCGAGCGACTCGTAGACTTGACGGCTCACGCGGGCCAGGTAGTCGGGTTCCCAACTGGGCGGAATCATCTCGTTGAAGATGTCGATGCCGTAGATGTGGTCGGTGCCGAACATCTCCATCTCTTTGGCGATGAACCGTTTCTGAATCTCGGCATACAGAGGGCTCTCGGGATCGAGAAACATGCACCAGCAGGTGCTGTCGAACCCTGCCCAGTCGCCCAACGATGCCAACGGTGCATCGGGATAGAGCCGTTGGATGCAGGGCGGCACATGGCCAGCGAAGCCAGGCAGCACCGGTTTCATGCCGAGCGCTCGCTCGCGGGCCACAATCTTTTTCTGCAGCTCTTTCTGGTTCTCGAGCCAGCCGACAGGCAGCGGACCGCCCCAGCGGTCGATGTTCTGCATACGATGCCACGGAAGGTGAGCAGGACCAGTGAAGTAGCTGCGGATTTCCTCGTCGGTGAGACCCATCTCGCTCCACACCTCGTACCACACCGCCTCTTGGCCTGTGATGGCCAACGGCAGGTTGATGCCGTTGAGTGCCATCCAGTCGATGAAATGCTCCCACTGCGACCAGTCCCACCAAGGCATGGTGTATCCGTAGGTGCAGTAGTTGAGGAAGAAACGTTCCTTGACACGAGCCCTGACGCTGACCTTCTTCGGCACCTTGGGCATCGTGGCAGGCAGTTCCAACGGTTCCTCTTTGAACCACGAGTACTGTGCCAGACAGTAGTATTTCAGATAGTGGTTCAGGCCGACAGCCATACTGTTGGCGTTGTTGCCACGGATGACGAGGTTGCGGCCCCTGCTCTCCAACTCGAAACGGTCGACCGAATCGGGAGCCAGTCTCTCAAGGACAATATGCTTGGAATATTCAGGCACCACACGGTTCACCAGCTTGTACATGGAAACAATCTCGGGCTCGTACTCTTTTTGTGCGGCGGCATGTGACGAGTTCTGTCCCTGAATCGTCGGACATGCGAGAAAGATGAGAACCAGCAATATAAAAGTATTCATCTTGGCATGCAATGTTTTTTGTCTCAATGTTAATCTTTTCATATTCAAATCTTTTTACTCGAACCAACGAGTATTATATATTATTATACCTTTTATTTCTTGTTGT